>CAYQYJ010000238.1:0-4050 GCA_964421605.1 uncultured Ardenticatenaceae bacterium
GCCGCTTCCCCCGCCACTTCCACCAGGCTGGACGTATTGGCGCTGACGACTGGCACGCCGCAAGCCATGGCTTCTAATAGCGGCAGCCCAAACCCTTCATAAAAACTGGGGAAAAGAAAAAGGGCCGCGGCGCTGTACAATGCCGGCAAATCCGCATCATCCACAAACCCCAAAAACTTAACCCTTTCGCTCAATCCCTGCGCCGCTGCTTCCGCCAACATCGCTTCATACAGCCACCCTTTGCCGCCGGCGATATACAGGTTGTGTGGCCATTGCGCCGCCACGCCCTTGAAGGCGCGTATCAACATCTGGTAATTCTTGCGCGGCTGCAGCGTGCCCACGCTCAACAGGTAGGGCCCCTCGCCCAACCCATAGCGGGCGCGCAGCGCCGCCAATGCAGCCTTTTCTGTCACCGGGCGGAACTTTTCGTTCACGCCGCTGTAGAGAACGGTAATTTTGGCGGCTGGCGTTTGCCACTGGTTCATTAAGTCCGCGCGGGTAGCTTCGGAATCCGCCAGGATATGGCTGGCGCGAGCTACTGACGCAGGGACAACCTGGTTCAAATAGTTGACCAACGCGGGCGTAAACGTTTCGGGATAATGCACAAACGACAGATCATGGACGGTTAGCAACGTGGGAATATTTCCCCGCAGGGGGGGCAGCACAAAATCGGGGGAATGGTAGAGGTCTATGGGGCCGGTGAACCATTGCACGGGCAGCGGCAAATGCAGCCGGTGCCACAGACGGTACAGCCAGCGGTCGCTGACAGGGGCGGCGTGATGATGGATGTTGGCGCCGGTGGGCAGCGGGTTGGGGACGGGGGGAGATGCCGGCATCTTCGCATGAAACAAATGATACGACGTCACCCGATCCACCGCTGCCAGCGCCCACACCATTTCCCGCGTATAACGCCCAATGCCGCCCCCCTGCGTCACAGCGGCAGTCACGTCAATAGCAATACGCGGCGGGCGGGTGGAATCGCTCATGGATGGTCTACTTTGAGAAATCAGATGTCTGGTTTCGATCTACTGATTGTCATTCCGAGTCCTGAGCTTGTCGAAGGAAGCGAGGAATCCCTACGGCGCCAGTAGGCCAGGATGAGAGGGATTCCTCAGGCTATCGCCTTCGGAATGACAATTTATTACCCAACTGATTTCAACAGGAAACCAGTTTCTCTGTTACATGGCCAGCCGTTCGCTGATCTGGGCATGCGCGGCTTCCAACTGCGCCAGCTTATCCCGCTCCCGCTGCACCACCGCCGCCGGGGCGCGTTGGGCGAACGGCCCGGCCAGCAGCGTCTGCAAACGAGCCACCTCCTGCGCCACGTTGGCTTGCTCCGCCAGCAGCCGCTCCCGTTCCTGCGCCAGGTCCACCATCCCCGCCAGCGGCAGATAACACGTGATCTCCCCCAACGGCAGCGTCACCCCCTGGTCGGGCGCCGTCACGCTTTCGCCAATCGTCAGGCGCGCGTCATCCAGCCGCGCCAGGAAAGCGACTATGTCCCGCTGGCTTTGCAGAAAAGCGGTGCGCGCTCCGCCCTGGATTAAGGCAGAAATACGCCGCGCCGCGTCCACCTGATTGTCAGCCCGCGCCGCGCGAATGGCGCGGATCAGGTCACGTAGTTGGGCGAAATCGGCTGCACCTGCCGCGTCAATCAGGCCAGGTTGGGGCCAGTCAGCAATGATTAACGCCTCCGCCCAGCCCTCCGCCGGCGCAATGCCCAGGTCTGCTTCCTGGAAAGCGCGCTTAAGCTGCTGCCACGTCTCTTCGGTGACGTAGGGGATATAAGGGTGCAGCAGCCGCAGGCAGGCGTCCAACACCTGGAAAGAGACCGACAACGTCGTCCAGGCCGTTGCCCCGCCTTTGGCTAACTGTACTTTAGCCTGTTCCAGGTACCAATCAGCGTAATCGCCCCAGAGAAAGTCGTAAATCTGGCGGCCCGCTTCGCCATACAGGTAGTTGTCAAACAGGCGGTCCATTGTGGCAATCAGTTCACTGAGCCGGGTGAGAATCCAGCGGTCGGCAGGCGTGTAAGCGGGCGCGTCGGGTTTGTCCGCGCGCGTCGCCTGGTCAATGCCCCGCGTCACAAAGCGGGCCATGTTCCATATCTTGTTGGCAAAGTTGCGGTTGCTCTCTACCTTAGACAGAGACAGGTTCATGTCGTTGCCGGGGGCGCTGCCCGTGAGCAGCGTGAAGCGCAGCGCGTCCGTGCCATATTCATCCATGACCTCCAACGGGTCCACCACGTTGCCCATCGTTTTGCTCATCTTGCGCCCTTGTTCATCCCGCACCAACCCGTGCAAATAGATGGTATGAAACGGAATGTCGTTGGTAAACAAGAGGCTGGTCATGACCATGCGCGCCACCCAGAAGAAGAGAATGTCGTAACCCGTTTCCAGCACGTCTGTGGGAAAGAAGCGGGCCAGGTCAGGCATCTCATCGGGCCAGCCCAGCGTGCTGAAGGGCCACAGGGCGCTGGAGAACCAGGTGTCCAGCACGTCCGGGTCTTGCTCCAGGGTAATCTGCGAGCCGTAGATAGCGCGCGCCTGGCGATAAGCGTCATCCTCATCGTGAGCGGCAATAGGCCGGCTGTGGTCGCCATCTACGTACCAGATGGGGATGCGATGCCCCCACCACAACTGGCGGCTGATGCACCAGGGGCGAATGTTGGTCAGCCAGTTTTCCCACGTCTTGTTGAACCGTTCGGGCACAATGCGGATGCGCCCACTGCGCACGGCAGCCAACGCCATCTCCGCCAGGGGCGTGGCGTTGACAAACCACTGCTTGCTGATCAGGGGTTCGATGATTTCGCCGCCGCGCTGGCTGCGCGGCACGTTTAGCGTGTACGGTTCGCGGCGTATCGCCAGGCCCGCGGCGGTCATGTCGTTCCACAACTGCTGCCGGCAGGCGAAGCGTTCCATGCCGGCATACGGCCCCGCCGCCGCGCTCATCGTGGCATCCTTATTCATGACATTAACGATAGCCAGCCCATGCCGCCGCCCAATTTCAAAGTCGTTGGGGTCATGGCCCGGCGTAATCTTCAGCGCGCCCGTGCCAAAGGAAATGTCCACGTAATCGTCAGCAATGATCGGTATTTCACGGTTAAGCATGGGAACCAGCGCCATTTTGCCAATGTACGCCTGATACCGCTCATCCTCAGGATGCACCGCCACCGCCGTGTCGCCCAGGATGGTTTCGGGGCGGGTGGTCGCCACCGGCAGGAAGCCGCCGCCTTGCACCGGGTATTGGAAATAGTAAAGGAAGCCCGGCTCCTCGTTGTATTCCACTTCCAGGTCGGAAACGGCGGTCTGCAAGCCAGGCGACCAGTTCACCAGGTATTCCCCCTGGTAAATGAGACCCATGCGATACAGGCGCAAGAAGGCTTCGCGCACGGCGCGGGAAAGACCGTCGTCCAGGGTAAAACGCTGGCGATCCCAGTCGCAGGATGCGCCCAGGCGGCGCAGTTGGGTGGTGATCAGGCTGCCGTACTTTTCCTTCCACTGCCAGGTGCGGCGAATAAACTCCTCGCGCCCAATTTCCTCGCGGGTCACTTCTTCGGTGCGCAGCAACAGTTTTTCCACCTGGAGTTGGGTGGCAATGCCGGCATGATCCGTCCCCGGCACCCACAACGCCGCCCGCCCCTGCATACGCGCCCGCCGGATCATTAAATCCTCCAGCGCCACAAACATGGCGTGCCCTTGATGTAGCTCCCCCGTCACGTTCGGCGGCGGAATGGAAATAACAAACGGTTTAGCGTCGCGGGGGCGCGCTTCTGGCTTAAACCAGCCGTTTTCCTCCCACCACTGATAAAGCCGCTGTTCCGTGCCGGCAAAATCATAACTCTTGGGCATATCAGCCATAACAATCACCCCTTCAAAAACAGTGAGCAGTGACGAGTGATCAGTGGTCAGTGGTCAGTGGTCAGTGGTCAGAAACGCTGCCCCCTGAACACTCACAAATCAATCTGCGTCATCCGCGAAATCTGTAACTCTTTTCCGTTGTCCGTTGCCTGTTTTCCGTTGCCTGTTGCCTGTTTTCCGTTGCCTGTTG
>CAYQYJ010000238.1:4150-6158 GCA_964421605.1 uncultured Ardenticatenaceae bacterium
CACTCACCACTCGCCACTGTTTCAGGAGGAGATATGCAAGAAACTTACGCGCCCCCCAAAGTCACCCAACGCGAATACTGGTCCTGGTACCTGTACGACTTCGGCAACTCTGCCTATGCTGCCGTCATCCTGCTGGCTGTATACTCCGCCTACTTCAAAGATCAAGTCGTGGGCGGCGCAGAAGGGACGCGCCTGTGGGGGATCGCCATTGGCATTGCCATGCTGGTCGTCGCCGTCACCTCGCCCATTTTGGGAGCCATTGCCGACTATTCCGCCGCCAAAAAACGGTTCCTCCTCTTCTATACAACCATGTGCGTCATCTTCACCGCTTCCTTGTTCTTTGTGCAGCGGGGAGACGTGATCATGGGTATGGTCTTGTTTATTCTGGCTGAAATCGGCTATCGCAGTTCGCAAGTTTTTTACGACGGTTTGCTGCCCGAAATCTCTACGCCAGAAAACATTGGCCGCATCTCTGGCAACGGTTGGGCTATTGGCTCCGCTGGCGGCATCATCTGCCTGCTCGTGGTGCTGCCCTTGATCGTGTTCATTGGCGGGGCCTTCATCGTGCGCCTGTCGCTGGCTATTACCGCTCTCTTTTACGCCGCCTCCGCCATTCCCCTTTTTCTCTGGCTGCGCGAGCGGGCCAAACGGCAGCCGCTGCCCCCAGGCGAAAACTATGTGACGGTTGGTTTCAAGCGGCTGGGGCAAACATTACGCAAGGCGCGCCATTTTGCCGAGTTCTTGAAGTTTATGGCTGCCTTTATCATCTTCAATGACGGCATCATCATGGCCCTGGATTTCGCCGCCATCATTGGCGTTGTGCTGTACGGCATGACACAAGAGCAGTTGATCATCTTCATCATCATGGTGCAGATCACCAGCGTTTTGGGCGCCTTCCTCTTTGGCCGGCTGACCGACCGCTGGAGCAGCAAACGCGCCCTGATCATCTCCTTGTTGCTGATGATTGCCGCCGTCATCTGGATGTATTTCAACTTCTCTGTCGTTGGCTTCTTCCTCATTGGCGCCCTGGCAGGCTTTGCCCTGACAGGCGTGCAATCAGTCAGTCGCACGCTGATCGGCCAACTCAGCCCCCCCGGACATGGCGCCGAGTTTTACGGACTGTTTGCCGTCGCCGGGCGCACCTCCTCGTTCATTGGTCCCACCGTTTACGGCGTGCTGGCGGCATCCGTGGCCGCCCGCTACGCAGCGCAAGGCGAGACGGCGATTGTGGCGGAGCAGTTGGGCCAGCGCGCCGCCATTTTATCCATTGTCGTCTTCCTGGTGGTTGGGCTGCTGGTGCTGCTCACCGTCAACGAAGCCCGCGGCATCCGCGCCGCGCGGGAAACAGTGTTGGCTCCCAGCGGGGATTAGATGAGTCGGTAGGGGCAGGTTTGAAACCTGCCCTTACAAAACCTGCCCCTACAAAGCTCGCGCCATGTCGGACAGATGCTGCCGCACTGCCTGCCGAAAAAGCAGCGAAATCAACCACAAAAAGGGACGCGCCAGCGGCCGTGTGGCAAACATCTGGAATTTGCGGGTAACCAGCGTTCCATCGTCTTGAACAGCAAAATGCCATTCCTCGGTGAAATGCGTCGCCAGTCGGCGCAAAGGCGGCGTAAAGCCATGCAGCTTCATCGTCACGCGCCGTCCAGGCTCCCATGCGTTTATTTCTTCGACGTGTTCTGAACCGTCCGTGTTGCGTACGCGCACCTGCGAACCCACCATATCGTCAGTACGCCGCGCATATTCGGCGCTGGCAATACCTGGCAGAGGGCCATACCCCTTAAATTCAGACCAGCGGGCCACGTCGGCAATTGCCGCACAGATTTCCATCGCAGAATGGGGAATAAGTTGGCTGCATTCAAACGTAATAGGCTGCATTTCTCTAACCTGGGGTAACTACGAACCCTCTCGTTGCCTGAGCCTGTCGCAGCCCATGTTGCCTGCGACAGACTCAGGCAACGGGCTAAGTAGTACAACCTGGGACTATCCTGGCAAGGGTGAGTTC
>CAYQYJ010000239.1:0-6097 GCA_964421605.1 uncultured Ardenticatenaceae bacterium
TTTGGGCGCAGACGCGCCCAAAATAGCCCATAAAAATGGGTGTCAGCCCCGCCGCAGGCGGGGCTGACACCCACCACGATTAAGTGCAATACTACCCGCGCTGGCAACCGAATGGTTGGCGGCAGGTCGTGACAGGGGAACATGGTAACAATGGAGTATTTGACGGTTCAGGAAGCGTTGCAGTTGGTATTGGCTGGGGTAAGCGTTTTGCCAGCGCAATCCACGCCGTTGTTGGAGAGTTTGGGTCGTGTGCTGGCTGTAGATGTGGTGGCCCGCGACAATCTGCCGCCTTTTGCCAATTCAGCCATGGATGGTTACGCCGTGAGAGCAGCTGATGTGGCCGGGGCTGCCGGCGCTGCCCCTGTTTTCCTGGATGTTGTGGCTGACATCCCTGCCGGCAGCGTCTCCGACGTAACCGTGACCCCAGGCGCAGCCGCCCGCATCATGACGGGCGCGCCTCTACCGCCGGGCGCCGATGCCGTCATTCCTGTTGAAGACACCGATGAACCATGGCGCGACGCGGTTCGCCCTTTGCCGGCGCAAATTGGCATCAAGCGGGCTGTAAACACAGGCGACTATGTGCGGCAGGCAGGGGAGGAACTTCGCGTTGGACAGGTGGTCGTGCGCGCTGGCCAACGGATTCGCCCTCAGGAAATTGGTCTCATGGCTTCTTTAGGCTACAGTCAGATCAGCGCTGTGCGCCCGCCGCGCGTCGGTATCCTGGCTACGGGGGATGAACTAATCCCGATTGCCGCCGCGCTGCAGCCAGGCAAAATCCGCAATAGTAACAGCTATGTGCAGGCGGCGCAGGTGCAGCGGTTGGGAGCGCAGCCGGTAATGTTGGGGGTTGCCGGCGACAGCGAAACGGCAGTGCGCCACCGTTTGCAGGAAGGCGTTGCCGCAGGTGTGGACCTGTTTATCAGTTCGGCAGGGGTGTCGGTGGGGGTGTACGACGTGGTCAAAGCTGTGCTGGATGCCTATGGGGATGTGCGTTTTTGGCGAGTGCGGATGCGTCCGGGCAAACCGTTGGCGTATGGCAAGTTTGCCGGCATTCCCTACCTCGGTCTGCCTGGCAACCCTGTTTCCGCCATGGTCTCTTTTGAGCGCTTTGCCCGGCCGGCCATCCTCAAAATGGCGGGACACCAGCAGTTGCAGCCCCCTTGCGTCCAGGCAACCTTGTTAGAAGAAATCCATTCCGATGGCCGCGAAAGCTACCTGCGCGCAGTCGTCACCCGCTCTGGAGACAGCTACCAGGCGGCCACCACAGGCAGCCAGGAGTCGCACAGGATGACTTCGTTGGTCAGAGCCAATGCCCTGCTGATTGTGCCTGAGGGTGTCAAATACGTGGCTGTTGGCGAACAACTCCCCGCCATGATGATAGATTGGCCCGAAACGGTATTCTAATCTAAGCAAACGAGGGCGTGGCTAAAGCCGCCCTATCGTCCCCAGAAAGTGGGCAAAAAGGCATCGGCGCCGGGCAATTTTGGGCGCAGACGCGCCCAAAATTGCCCATAAAAATGGGTGTCAGCTTCTTTCCTGGCTCTGTTCTTACTCCATATTCTGGCGGGAAGCCAGCGTCCGGCTTAACAAATCTTCCTGCTGGCGGCGCAAACGCTCGCGACGGTTACGCCCTTGTTTCTCCATCTTTTGTTTATGTTCGCGAGCGAGTCTGGCATCCTCACCCAACGCGCGCCGCAGCGCAATTTCCATTGCCGTGGGCATATCTTCTGACTCTTCTTCGCTCTCGTCAAAGTTGTCAAACATTTCTTCTACCACCGGCGCCGGCGCTTCTGCTTCAGGCGTTTCCATCAGCGCTTTCATGCTCAGGTCAATGCGGCGCTTTCGCTTGCTAAAGCTTAGCACCTGGACAGCCACTTCGTCGCCCACTTTGACCACTTCACTGGGGTGATTGACGTAGTTGTGGCTGAGTTCGCTGATGTGCACCAGCCCCTCTTTGGCTGCGCCAATGTCTACGAAGGCGCCGAAGTTTTCCAGGCGGGTGATCTTGCCTGTATAGGACTGCCCTTCCGCCAGGTCGCCCCATTCGATGGCGATAGGTTCAATCATGGTTACCGTAAACTGGCCGCGCTCCTGATCGATCCGGTCAACCCAAACTGAAATCTCATCGCCCACGTTGAGGACATCAGCCACCCGGTTGACGCGCTCCTTCCCTAACTGGGAAATATGAATGAGCGCATCTACGCCCGCGCCTACGTCCACAAACGCGCCATATAGCTCCAGCCGTTTGACGACGCCGGTAAGATGTTGTTTAGGTTTGAGGGTGTTAAAACTCAAGGAGTCTGGGGCCGCCGCAGCGGCATTTGTCATCATCTCTTCACTCATCGCGAGAATCTCCTGAACAGGGTATTAGTTCGTTGCGGCTCCACACCGCCCCATGACGGCAATCTCCTTGCCTGTCAAGGCGGCCAGGCGACTGTGGGAAATTGGCGCAAACAACGGCTAGCAAGGGTAGCAGTTGCCAGGTTGGCGTGCGAAGGTTCACTTGGTAATCGTTCGTGAGGTCTGTTTTGCAGGGGGGTAAATACTGCTAGTTACGGCCTGACATGAGCTATTATAGCAAGCGCAGGGGGGCTGTCAATAATTTGCGCCCGCCGGCGCGGCGCATTTGCCCCAATGCGCCGCGCTTTGCGGGTAGCCGTGCGCCGTCATCCGCGCGCACTTATCCGCACGCGGTCATCCGCGCGCTATCATGCCTAATCCGCCATGGGTAAATCGGCCTCTTCGTAGAAACCTTCGCTGTCCTCTCCCGAACCAAAAGCGGGCACACCCACGTTCTGACGAATCAGGGTTTCCATTTCATACAGATAGGCGGGATTTTCAGCCAGGAAGCTTTTGGCATTCTCTCGTCCCTGCCCTAACAGCGTATCGCCATATCGGAAATAAGCGCCCCGTTTGTCCACCAGGCCATACTGCACTGCCAGGTCCAGGACGTCGCCCGTTTTGGAGATACCCTCATTGTACATGATGTCGAATTCACACTCGGTAAAAGGCGGAGCTACCTTGTTTTTCTTCACCTTGACGCGCGTGCGGTTGCCAATGATTTCCGTCTTGGATTTGATGGCTTCGATACGGCGAATATCCAGGCGCACAGAAGCGTAAAATTTGAGGGCGTTGCCGCCGCTGGTTGTTTCGGGATTGCCAAACATGACGCCGATTTTCATGCGAAGCTGGTTGGTGAAGATAACGACAGTGTTGGTTTGCTTGATGATGCCCGACATTTTGCGCAGCGCCTGCGACATCAGGCGGGCCTGCAAACCGACGTGGGAATCGCCCATTTCCCCTTCAATTTCGGCGCGGGGCACCAGCGCTGCCACGGAGTCAATGACCACCACGTCCATTGTACCGGAGCGAATTAGCGCTTCGGCAATTTCTAGCGCCTGTTCGCCGGTATCCGGCTGAGATACGTAGAGGTTGTTAACGTCTACGCCGCATTTAGCCGCATAGCTGGGATCGAGGGCATGTTCCATGTCTACAAAAGCGCACACGCCGCCCAGTTTCTGCGCTTCAGCGATGACGTGCTGGCAGAGCGTGGTCTTGCCCGAGGATTCCGGGCCGTAAATTTCAATAACCCGCCCACGCGGCATGCCGCCGACGCCCAGGGCGATGTCCAGGGAAAGAGAGCCAGTGGGAATGGCTTCGACGTTCATGTGTTGGGCTTCGCCCAGGCGCATAATGATGCCTTCGCCGAAACGTTTGGTCAGGGATTCTAGGGTGCGCTGCAAGGTGTCTTCACGACCGGTTGCTTTAGCCATGAGGCTGATCTCCTTGTGAATTGGAAGCGAGAAACGAAGAAAGTTTCTCCTGGGGTTTGAACATTTGTGCTAATTTTAGCACAGAAGCCAGCCACGTCAAGACCAAAATTTTATTTCCGAACAGTTGTTCAAAACTTCGCATTTGGCTTCCCTGGGCAATTCAGCGAATGGCCCTACAGCGGCGAATAGATAAGTAGCTCAGATGCGGCTGCGAGCCAGTCGCCACAGCGTTGGCAGTTCTTGACCGCCTGTGAGTAAGTTGATGGCAGCGTAGGCGATAGCGCCAGCGACGCCGCCGCCTGCCAGCAGAATCAAGGGCGAGGTCGTAAACTGCTCTACTGCTAGAATTACCACTGCCATGCCGCCCGTAGCCAGCAGCGCCCGCCCACCGCTGAGGAGTAATTCTCGTTCGTAGAGAGCGCCTAACCGCCGGCGGTTGAGCAGATAGAGGGTAATAGATTGCAGGGTGAATGCCACTGTGCTGGCTAGAGCCAGTCCGGCTACGCCCATTGGTCCCACCAACGTCTCAAACAATACCACGCTGACTGCCAGCCAACCCAGAGCCACAAACATGGGGATGGTGGTATTGTGTTGGGCGTAGAAAAGGCGGGCCAGAATTTCCAGGCTGGCTTCGCTGACAACGCGCACGCTGAAGTAAATGAGGATGCTGTATACTAACCGCGTGGAGGCGGCGTCAAATGCGCCGCGCTGCAAGAGAATGACAATGGCTGGTTCTCCTAGCAGCACCATAGCCGCGGCAGCGGGAATGGTCAGCGTCCAAATGATGCTCAGGGCGGAAATGGCGGTGCGTTTCAGGGCTTCGATGTTGCCGGCATTAAACAACTCTGCCATCGTGGGAAAGACCACAATGGCAATAGCTGTGCCAAAAAGCGTCTCTGGAAGCTGCTGCAAATAGTAGCCATAGAAGTAGCCAGACGTGCTGCCTGCCGGCAGTCCAGACGTGATGCGGATAATAAACAAGTCGGCAATTTGCACCGCTCCCAGAGTGACGATGCGCGGTCCCATCAGGCGAATGATTTCCCGCAGACCAGGCAGACTGAAGCCCAACACGGGAAAGTAGCGAAATTTATAGCGCACCAGGGCAGGCAGTTGAATGGCGATGTGCAGCACGCCGCCCACCACGGTTCCCCAGGCCAGGCCGTGAATGCCCAGGCGGGGTACAAAGAAAAAGACGCCCACCAGGTAGCCAATATCTAGAGCAATGGGGGCTAATGCCGGCAACGCAAAATGCTGGTGCGCGTTGAGCAGGCTGCTGAGAACGCCGCTGACGCCAAACAGCGTCGTCTGCACCAGAATAATGCGCATGAGGGAGGCGGTCAACGCCTGCTGCGCTGGCGTATAATCTGGCACCAGGTAGGTGCGCACCAGGAAAGGAGCAAACAAAATACCCAGCGCGGAAATGCCTCCCAGCAGCAGCAGCACTAACGTCAGCGTGGCGTTGGCTAACTGCGCCGCTTCCTTATCCTGTTGGCGGGTCAGGTGGGCGGAATAGACGGGGATAAAGGCTGCCGCCAGTGCGCCGCCGGCGATCAGGGTAACAAACACCTCCGGCAGTTGGTTAGCTGCCGTAAAAGCGTCAAAGGCGGGGCCCGTGCCAAAGGCGCGCCCCACGAATTGGGTGCGAATTAGCCCCGTGAGCTTGCCTGCGGCGAAAAAGATGATAACAATAAGGCTGGAACGAAAAAGATGGCGTGTGCGGTTCATAGGCGCGAATTGTAACACAGGTGGCGACGGGGGAAATTAAAAAGAAGAAGGCAGAAGGCAGAAGGATTGAGGGAAAATTTTATGAGATTGGGCGAAGGTCGGGTGACTTTGGAGGAAAGATCGGAGTGGCAGAAGATTGTCATGCCGGCAGAACGAAACTGGCTCTTATTTGGGCTCTATTCTGTGCTGCTGCTGGTCTGGAGCGGCATGTTTGTGGTCATTCTGGTTGGTTTGTTCAGCAGCCGGTTTGACTTTGAAATTCGCGCCTTGTTTGTGTGGGTGTGGCGCATTCTCATGCTGTTGTGGTTGTTTATCTGGATCTGGTTTGCCCGCCGCTGGTTGTGGCGCTACTGGCAATATTATGCGGCTGCCCGCGAAATCCTCTTCATTAACCCTGAGGAGTTGATTATTCGCCGTCCCGTGTCGTTGTTAGGCGTGACAGACGTCTACGACATGAAGCACGTGTCGTCGTTGGTTTATAACGCGGATGAAAAAGCGATTGGCTTTGACTATGGCGTGCGCCCCATCCATTTTGGCCGCGGCTTGACGCCAACCGAAGCGCAAGAACTAACTTCCCTGCTCAACCATCGCTATTTTCC
>CAYQYJ010000240.1:0-6057 GCA_964421605.1 uncultured Ardenticatenaceae bacterium
TCTTCGCGGTGAAAAAAAATCCTTCGCGGTAAATCTTTAACGCAAAAAAGCCGCAATAACCGCATTCGATGCTGCCGGCATTTCCAACGGAAAAAAGTGCCCCGCGCCCGGCAGAATCTCCACGCGGCTGTGTGGAATTTGCGCCGCCAGCAAGCCGGCATTGGCTGGCGGTACCACTTTATCCTCTGCCCCAAAAAGAATGAGCGTAGTCGTCTGCACCTGCGGCAGCCGCCGCTCAAAAGCGGCGGTCTCCGCCAGCAAGCCCATGCCGATAGCTAACTGCGCCTGATACCCGGCAGGATCAATGGGATGCGCCGCCCGATACGCCAGCCATTCATCTATGATTTCGGGATGGGCGGCGGCAAAGCCGGGCGCCGTGCTGATCACAATCCCCCGCCGCAGCCGTTCCAGCGGATCGCCGCTCACATCCATCAGCACCGCCAGAGCCGCTGGCGTAATCGGGACGTGGCGCGGCCCGCCAAAGTTCGTGGCGGACAGGATCAGGCGCGTCAGCCGCTGCGGGTATTTCAAAGCAAACGCCTGCGCCACAAAACCGCCCATAGAATGCCCCATCACGGCGGCGCGGTCAATGCCCAGCGCCGTTAGCAAGGCGGCGGCGTCATCAGCCAGCAGGTCGGCGCTATACGGCCCAGGCGGCTTGTCCGTGCCGCCCACGCCGCGATTGTCATACGTGATCACGCGGAACTGCTGCGCCAGACCCGGGACCATTTTGTGCCACATCCACCGGTCATACCCCAGACCGGCAATCAACAGCAGCGGCGCGCCGCTGCCGGCAACCTCATACCCCATCCGAATCCCGTTAGCCTGCACGAAAGGCATAATATCCTTCAAAGACAGTCGGGCGATTTCCCAAAATCGCCCTGTAGGACAAACTGTTAGTTTGTCCCTTCTTAAGTAATTGTCCAGAAATAAGTTCGTAGTGACGGCTACTTCGACTATGCTCAGCACAAGTTTAGCCGTCCGAACCGCTAAAGCGGTTACTACGAGCGAAAACCGCCAGGTTATTTACGGACAGTTAATTATCGCCCTACCACTTCGCCAGAAACTCATGAAAAATAGCGTTGAACTCATCCGGCTTTTCAATGTGCGGGCTGTGCCCCGTATCCGCAATCACGCGCTCCACATATACGCCGCCATACGCCGCGTACCGTTCCAATACCGCCCGCGTCTGGCTAACCATCGGCTGTGGCGGATACACGTCCGCCCCCGGCCAGCCGGGCACAAAGCCAAGCTGCCCCAACGTGCCAAAGTCAAAGAAAGACGTATCCGAAACGATCTGATCATGACTGCCGCGCAGCCACAAAATGGGCGGCTTGCGCCCCAGGTTGATCAGCCTGGGTACGTCCCCCAACACATACTTAGGCGAGCCGGCGTTAATCGGTCCCCATTGGCCAGGGGCCACGTCGGGCCAATTGGCTGAAGGCGTGAAGTCGCCCGGATACCGGTCGTCCCCCATTTTCTCCAGCAGCGCCGCGCTCAAAAACGCTTCTTCGCGCGCGGCGCGGAAAGGCGCTTTGTAATAAAACGTGTTGATCACATTACGCGGGGAGTTGGGATCGTCGGCGCTGCGATCCCCCTCTTTAATGCGCCGCACAAATTCGGGATTGACCACGCCGCCGCCACTGCCGGCATAATCCGCATAACACGGCATCCCCTCAATCCCCTTTGTCCCGCCAAACCCATAAGGCGACACCGGCGACACCAGCGTCGCCGAACGCGCCTTATCCGCATGATCGATCAAAAAGCGATACAGCACGCCGCCCCCCAGCGACCAGCCCACCAGATGCGCCCGCTCAATCTCCAGCGCCGCCAGCAAAGCCGCCAGGTCGTCGCTCCAATCCCCCATCCCCTGCGTGGCGTCTATCAACAAATCTTCCGTCTGCCCATAGCCGCGCAAATCGGGGGCAATGCCGCGGTAAGCTGCCGGCAGCGCCAGCATCGTCTCCTCCCAATACGTGGCAGACGAGAAGTTGCCATGCAAAAAGACAACCGGCTCGCCATCCTCCGGGCCACTAAACAAAACGTGCGTGTTCAGGCGCGTCGTTGGAATCCAGCGTGCTTGAATAGAAGGTAACGTCGGTACAACCATAGAGTATTACGGGCTTGCGGCCGCGCCTCCGTGCGCATAAATTCAGGTGCAACGCGCTTTCCCAGTCTGGTGCGCGGCGAAAAGGCCGTTTGTAAGAGCGTTGCGCCTCTAGGAGTTACTTGGGATTCGGGAAGCTGTTCCTGCCGGCATTTCTGGCATAGCGCGGGGAACAATGTCAGCAGCATAAACGCTATGCCAGCTTCTACCTTTTGCCAGGTTAGAACAGGCACAATATACTCGTTCCAAGTTACGCCCAAGTTACAATCCGCTCCCATTAACCATTCACCCATTCACCCATTAACTATTTCCTCCCCCCCATGACCACTTCCCCTCCCGAACTCTACATCCAAACCCTCGGCCGCTTCGCCATCTGGCGTGGCCCCGACCAACTCGACCACAAAATCTGGGGCCGCGAAAAAGCCCGCCACCTCTTCCAATACATGCTCACCCACCGCCGCCGCCTCACCGTCAAAGAACGCATCGTAGACGACCTCTGGCCCCAACTCGATCCCGACCGCGCCGACCGCGACTTCAAAGTCGCCCTCAACGCCCTCAACACCGCCCTGGAGCCAGACCGCCCCCCCCGCACCCTCTCCACCTACATCGCCCGCCAGGGAACCAGCTACGGCCTCAACCCCGACGCCCCCATCCGCCTGGACGTCATGGACTTTGAGCGCTGGATAACTGCCGGCAGCCGCGCCGAAGGCGCCGACGACCCCGCCGCCATCGCCCACTACCGCCGCGCCCTCGACCTCTACCATGGCGAATACCTGCCCGATGCCCTCTACGACGACTGGGCCAGCGCCGAACGCGAACGCCTCACCGCCCTCTACCTCTCCGCCGCCACCCGCCTGGCCCGCCTCCTCCTCGCCGCCGGCGCCGCCCCCGAAATGGTCATCTGGTGCCAGCGCGTCATCGCCATAGACCCCTGCTGGGAAGAAGCCTACCGCCTCCTCATGCGCGGCCACATGGCCAACGGCAACCGCCCCCTGGCCCTGCGCGTCTACCGCCAATGCCGCCTGGCCCTCGCCGCCGAACTCAACATCGAACCCCTCCCCGAAACCATCCGCCTCTACGACCAGATCATCTCTCCCCCTCATTAACCATTCACCCATTCACCCTTTCACCAATTCACCATTCCCTCTCCCGCTAATACGTCATCCAGCATCGGCAGGTCAACCGCTATCCCTTGGCGACCGGTCAATTCCGCCGCCGCCGCCGCGGTAAAACCAGCCCGCGCAAACACAGCATAGTAGAAAGACCACCCCTCCCCCTGATGCGGCAGTTCCTGACGTACCTGCGGCCCCTTGCTCTCAATGAGATCCCGCACCACCTGGCGGCTGACCGGTTCTTCCCCCCATTTACACTCCCCCAGCAAAATCTGCCGCTGAGCGTGGTTGATAGCGACCACATCCACCTGTACGCGGCGGCTCCAATGGCTGCCCACCGCCTCCGCGGCAAACGGCAACTTACCCGCGCGCGCCTGGATCGCCACCCACTGCTGCGCCAGCTTTTCAAAAGACACGCCCACAAAAGCCCGTAATTCACTCTTAATATGCGCCGTCGTTTCTTCCGCGGACAGGAGCGACTTTTGATGCGGGAACAGAAAACGAAAGTAAAAGCGAAAGAAAGGATCGCTCAGGTGATACCGCCCTTGCTTCGACGTGCGCTGCTGCGCCGTCGTCAATGTCACCGGCAGGCGGCGCTCCACCAATCTCAACTCTTGCAGCTTGCCCAAATGGAACGTCAGACCAGAAGAACCCATCAGGCAATCGTCACTGATCGCCTTTAACGTATGGTATCCCTTACTGATAGCGCGCAAGATAGCTTGATAAGTGGACAGGTCGCGCAGTTCATCATGGAGTAATAGCTCAGGTTCAGCCAGGAAAATAGTTCCCGGTTCCAAAATGACCTGGCGGATGTTTTCAATGAGCGTGAGGTCGCTGTCCAGCCAACGCAAGTAGGCTGGAATGCCGCCCACCACCGCATACAGGGCCACGCGCTCTGCGGGCGACCAGCGCGGGAAGAATTCGCGCAAACTGGAAAACGGCAGCGGCTGCAAATGCCATTGACCCGTAAAGCGACCAAACAGCGGCGACTGATGCTGCATAATGGCTTCCATCGTTGTCACCTGCGAGCCGCACAGAACCAGCGCCACGTTAGACGTTTGCAGATGGTGGTCCCAGGCGTGCTGCAAGGCCGAAAGCAGCGCCGGATCGGCCACCGCCGCATAAGACAATTCATCCAGGATCAAAATCTCCCTATCCCGCTTCTCCGCCAGGCGCGGCGCCAGCCAACGCCACAGGGCGGGCCAGCTATCAAAGGCCGGCGCCTGCTCCTCTGGCATCGCCAACATCGTCGCCAGAAAACTGCGCCGCTGCAAGGCAGCCGGTTCTTTATCCGCGCTCCAATAAGTGAAAGGCAGACCGCTGCCCTGCGCCCAGTGCTTCAACAATTCCGTCTTGCCCACGCGGCGGCGACCATACAGCAGCGCCATCTGCGCCGGGCCGGGCTGCTGGCGGGTGAGCAAGCGGTTCAGAAAAGCCAGTTCTTCGCGTCGATCCACAAACATGAGATTTTCAAAGTGATAGTTATAACAATGATAGTTGTAACAATGATAATTATAATGATGATAAAGTCAAGTCGTAAACAGCACGCAAAAAAGCGGAGGCGTTAACTCAAAATGGGGCTATGCAGGTTATCTTTACGGTTCGTTCGCCAGCAATTCTCATTTTGGCTGCTTCGCCTGAGGATGAATCCTCAGGCTGTTACAGAAAACGTGCTGAAGCACGTTGATGTCGCCTATTCTAACCTGCTTCAGCAGGTTTTTTATCTCAGCCGCCGGTTTCAACCGGTGGTGAAAGGGGAAAATCCGTTCAAAATGAACGAAAATAGTGTGCCCTTGTAGCCCGATTTTCCAAAATCGGGGGGGGCGATTTTGGAAAATCGCCCTACATTTACGTTTGTAGCGCAAATTGTTAGTTTGCGTGGACAAGCTAACAGCTTGTCCTACAGGTCTCCGCGCCCTCCGCGTCTCCGCGTGAGATTATCCTTTTTTGAAGGGGATTCGAGTATAATGGTGGGTATTCCAGGCGAAGGTGGCAGGTAACGGGTTGTCCTTTTTTTAGTCGCGTTGGGGATGTACATGAGCGGTCTGGCAAGCGAGACTTACCAGGAAATACGACAGGCGCTATTAGAATGCGGCGGCTTTGCCGACGCCGCCCAATTGCGAGCCATTTTCAGCCACCCTGACCTGCAGCCGTGGCAGTTTGAGGTTTCCCAGGAAGCAAACCTGACCGCGCTGGTGGACGCAGTAATCAGCCACTTTTACCGACGCCAGCGCACCGGTGACGAAACCAGCGTGCTGGCGCTGCTGCTGCGGGTGTTGAGCCAGCGGCTGTCCACCGAGGACGCCTGTCGCCGCCGTCTGTACACGCTGGCGCGACAACTTGCGCCCCACTTTCCCCCGTTAGAGATGCCTGCCCCAACGCCCACTCCCGACCCGCCTGCGCCCGCAGCGGTTGACCCGCCGCCCGGCCGCCACCCACCCGACCTGCCCGCCTGCCCGTTTGTCGCCGGTCCCATGATCACCGATCCCCGCCTGTTTGTGGGGCGCAAAGAGGCGTTGCGCCGCCTGGCAGACGCCCTCAGCGGGACGCAGCCCACCAGCGTCAACGTCGTCGGCGCGCGCCGCATCGGCAAATCCTCCCTCCTCTACCACTTCGCCCAGACCTGGGAGCAGCGCGTGCCCCACCCCGAACGCTGCTTCGTCGTGTACCTCTCGCTGCAAGCCGCCAACGCCCGCGACGAAGCCGCCCTCTACGGCGCGCTGGTGCAGGCGCTGCGTGATCGCCCCGCTCTAGCCGCCCACCCGGCTCTCGCCCCGGCCTTGACCGCCGCCGCCTGGACGCGCCAATCCTTCATGGCTCTCTTGCAGCAGAGCGCGC
>CAYQYJ010000241.1:0-6049 GCA_964421605.1 uncultured Ardenticatenaceae bacterium
GAGCGCGCCAAAGAGCTGAAAGCGGAAGCGCGCGCCAACAAGAACAAGGCGGCAGGAGAAAACGACCTGCTGGCCAAAATCGCCGAGATGCCCGAACCAGAGCGCGCCATGGCCACACGGCTGCATGAGATCATCAAAGCCAGCGCGCCAGACCTCTCGCCGAAAACCTGGTATGGGATGCCCGCATATGCCAGGGACGGCAAGGTCGTCTGCTTCTTCCAAAGCAAGCACAAGTTCAACACGCGGTACGCGACGTTAGGCTTCAGCGACGAGGCGAACCTCGACGAAGGCGCCCTGTGGCCCGCCTCCTTCGCCCTGAAGGAGTTGACCGCCGCCGAAGAGGCCATAATTAGCGCGCTTGTAAAGAAAGCGGTAAGCTGAGCAGCGCTATCATGGTCAGGTCGCAAACGTCTACCAGCAGGCGCAGCCGCCTCTGTCGAGGCAAACTATGAGTACCTACTTTGAACCAACGCCTACTAACCCGTTCGATCCCACGGGAGTGGTCAGAAGCTGCATTGAGAGCGGCGCGCACGCCTTGCTCCTGGATGAGGCTGCGCTCCCGCCGAATTTCTTCGACCTGAGCAGCGGCGCTGCGGGCGAACTGCTGCACAAGCTCTCGGTCTATCGCATGCGCATGGCGGCTGTTGTACCCGATTTGTCCAGACACTCGGCTAACTTTCAGGCGTTCGCCCGCGAGGCAAATAAGGGGAACCAGTTCCGCTTCTTTCCTACCCGCCAGGAGGCAGTCGTCTGGCTTGAGGCGGTATAATCTTTGAGGATAACAGGATGAACAGCGACCAGACAACGCCGCAAACGATAGACGATTACATTGCCGGCTTTCCCCCTGACGTGCAGGAAATCCTGGAAAAGATCAGGGTGACGATTAGACAGGCGGCGCCAGAGGCGGCAGAAGCCATCAAATACCAGATCCCAACTTTCACCCTGAACGGGAATCTGGTTCATTTTGCCGCTTTCAAAAAGCATATTGGGTTTTATCCCACACCCACCGGGACCGAGAAGTTCCAGGAGGAGTTGTCCAGTTATAAAAGCGGAAAAGGCTCGGTCAGGTTCCCATTAGACGAACCCATTCCCTACGGCTTGATCACGGACATTGTCAGGTTTAGGGTACAGGATAGTCTGGAAAAAGCGGCTGTCAAACGAACGGCCTCCCAATAGGAGATGACGCATGTCACTACCTGCTGACTCACTATGGAGGGTGTATGAGGGGTGGGAAGGATGCCGGCAAAGTATCCTGAAAGCGGTAGCGCCGTTAACGCCGGAACAACTCCATTGGCGTCCCGCCCCCCACCTGCGCTCAGTGGGCGAACTCGTGCGGCATATTGCTTTGGGCCCCGTTGACTGGTTTCTGCGCATGGACGCCCCCGGCAGCCGCGCCCTTGCCAGCCAGATTCCCGCCTGGGAGGAAGATCCGCATGGCAATCGGTACGTAGTGGAGAGCGCCGTAGACATCACTGGCGACGCCAACGAGTTAGTCAGATGGCTGCAGGCATCGGGGCAAATGATCGCCGATACCCTCCAGGCGTGGACCGTGGCGGACCTACAGCAGACCTATCCCCATACCTGGCGCGGCGACACATACGCCATCACTCGCCAATGGACCATCTGGCGTATCCTGGCGCATGATCTGCATCACGGCGGCGAGCTGGCGGTGATGTTGGGTATGCAGGGGTTAGAAAACTTCGAACTTGGCGACCTGGGCGGGCACATCACCGAACCAGCGCGGGCTGACCAGGTGTAACGAGCGTTCAACCTGCCCCACGACGCCAGCGCTGCGTCGCTCACGGCGCGGCGTTGGGCAGTAACTCGATGACGCGCGCCATAATCCGCTCCGCCACTTCCTCCTTACTGAGCAGGGGCAGCGGTTCACGACCAGAACGCGCGTCCAGCAGCGTCACGCGGTTCGTATCCACGCTGAAGCCGGCATCTTTAGCCGACACGTCGTTAGCCACAATCATATCCAACCCTTTCCGCTCCAGCTTTCCCTGCGCATTTTGCAGCAAATTCTCCGTCTCCGCGGCAAAGCCCACCACCACATAAGGGCGGCCAAGCTGCTGCTTTTGTTCGTGTACCGCCTGTAAAATATCTGGGTTCCGTTCCAGGCGAATGGGGGGGATGCCCTCTTCCTTCTTAATTTTTTGCTCCGCCGCAACCACCGGGCGAAAATCAGAAACGGCAGCCACCATCAGCAGCACATCCGCCTCGCGGCACGTTTCCAGCACCGCCGCCTGCATCTCGCGGGCGGAATTGGCTTCAATGCGCGTAATGCCTGTGGGCGTGGGGATCAGCAGCGGCGGGGCAATTAAGGTCACGTCCGCGCCGGCATCCAGCGCCGCCTGCACCAAAGCCACTCCTTGTTTGCCCGAAGAACGGTTGGTCAACATCCGCACCGGGTCAATGGCTTCCTGCGTACCGCCTGCCGTCACCACAACCCTGCGCCCACGCAGCGGCCCTTTGCGCGTCAGCAGCAGGCGGATCATGCCCGCCAGCTCTTCCGGTTCCGCCATGCGCCCCCGCGCCACCATGCCCGAAGCCAGCCGACCCTCTGCTGGCCCCACTATCGTGGCCCCATACTGCTGCAAGAGGCGTATATTCTCCCGCGTCGCCGGATGGGTATACATTTCGCCATCCATGGCCGGGGCGATCAACAAGGGCGGGCTTTCCGGTCCCAACCCGGCGCTCAGGGCCGTCAACATCAACAGGTTGTCCGCCTGTCCATACGCCAGTTTCGCCAGCGTGTTCGCCGTCGCCGGGGCAATCACCATCAGGTCTACCGTGCGCGCCAGGCCCACGTGCAGCACGTGCGCCTGCGCTCCCCACAGGTCGGCGTCGGTGTAAGCGGGACGACCCGTAACGGATTGAAAGGTGATGGGCGAGACAAATTTTGTGGCCGCCTGGGTGAGGATAACGTCCACCCTGGCCCCCGTTTGTGTCAGGCGGCTGGCCAGGCTGGCGGCTTTGTAACAGGCAATGCTGCCCGTGACGCCAAGGATGATGTGTTTGTTGGTGAGCGGAGTAGGCATAGGCAAAAAAGTGGTAAGTGATGAGTGGCAAGTGAATGGTTGAGAGAGATTATAGGAAGGTTTTGGGGAAAGGCAAGAGGGGCAAAAAGCGGCCTGTTCTGGTAAACTTAGGGGGATGCGATTCTTATTCTCTACAGGCTCTCTCTGGTCTTATAGCATAGAACGCTGCTTTGCCCTGGCTGCCCAGGCTGGCTATGATGGCCTGGAAATTGTGGTGGATCAGCGTTGGGAGACGCGACAGGTGGCTTATTTGCAGCAGCTTGTGCGGCAGCATGGGCTGCCGGTTTGGGCCATCCACAGCCCATTCTGGCCCCTGGTTCCCGGCTGGCCCACAGCCGCCGCGGAGCGCGTGCTGGCGTCGCGGCAGTTGGCGCAGGCGGTGGGGGCCAATGTGGTGGTGCATCATTTGCCGGCACGTATCGGCTACACCATGCTCATGTGGGGCAACCGGCTGCGCCCCGTGCCGCTGCCATTTAACGCCGAGCGTCGCTACCAACACTGGCTGGAAACAGCCTACAATCTGGTGCAGACCGAGACAGACGTGCGCTTGTGCGTGGAGAATATGCCGGCATGGCGCAAACTCGGCCGCCGTTGGAATCTCTACCATTGGAACCACCTGGACCAGATCACCCGCTTCCCCCACCTTACCCTGGACACCACCCACCTGGGCACCTGGGGGCTGGAACCCGCCGCCGTCTACCCGCGTCTGGCGGGCAAAGTACGCCACGTCCACCTGAGCAACTTCGACGGGCGCGAACATCGCCGCCCCGAAACGGGCCATCTGCGCCTGGATCGCTTCCTGGCCCATCTGGCAGCCACCGGCTACGACGGGCACGTAACCATTGAAGTGTACCCAGACGTGTTAGACGCGGGCCAGAGCGACGCCCAGGTACTGGCATTGATGCAGCGCAGCCTGGACTTCTGCCGCCGCGCCGTGCAATAGTGACATGATAAACCAGTCAATGAGGGGAAACTTATGACAACGGATGCCTTTGGCTTACCCCGCGATTTAGGCGGCGGCTTGCTGCTGCGTTGGGCCACAGCGGCGGACACAGAAGCGATTGCCGCTTTCAACGCGGCAGTACACAGCGACATTCCCGGCGAACCTGACCAGGGCATTGACATCTGGACGCGGGATTTAATGAGCGGGCGGCACCCCACCGTGTCGCCATCCGATTTCACCGTGGTCGTGGACCAAAACGAAGGCCACAAAATCGTCTCCACGCTCAATCTCATCTCCCAGGTGTGGCGTTACGAAGGTATTCCCTTTGGCGTGGGCCGCCCCGAACTGGTAGGCACGCTGCCCGAATACCGCCGCCGTGGTCTGGTGCGGGCGCAAATGGACGCCGTACACGCCAAAAGCGCCGCGCGCGGCGAGTTGGTGCAGGCCATTACGGGCATCCCCTGGTATTATCGCCTTTTCGGCTACGAGATGACGATGAATCTGGGCGGCTCCCGCCTCTACCTCTGGCATTTACGCGGCAACGACAAAGAGGATTACAAAGGCGAATACCGTATACGGCGAGCCACCGTAGACGATATTCCCGTACTAAGCCAGTTGTACGACGTACACGCCGCCGTTAGCCCCCTGGCTTGCGTGCGCGACGAAGCTATCTGGCAGCATCAACTGGCGGGGCACAGCGCAGGCTCCGTGCATTACCGCCAATATTGGCTGGTGGAAACAGCAGCGGGCGCTCCGTTCGGTTATTTCTCCCTCTTCTTGTGGAAGCAAGTGATGTCCATTGAGGAAATGGCCGTCATGCCGGCAAACTCCTGGCGCGTCTTGAGCCTGTATGTGGGGCAGGCGCTCAAAGAAATGGCAGACGAGATCAACGAAACAGCCGAAAAGCCCATTCGCGCCCTGATTTATCGCCTGGGGGATGAGCATCCTGTATACGAAGCGTTGGGGCGGAACCTGGAGCGACAAGATCGCCCCTACGCCTGGTATTTGCGCGTGCCCAACCTGGAGGCATTTGTGCGTCACATTGCGCCCGCTTTGGAGCGCCGTCTGGCAGCCAGCGTCATGGCCAACCACACAGGGGTGTTGAAACTCAGTTTCTACCAGCGCCACCTGAAGTTGACGCTGGAGCAGGGCAAAATCACAACCATTGCGCCCTATGAGCCAGCATCATTCTTTGACGCCAACGCCTTCTTCCCTGACCAGACCTTTCTGCATTTGTTGTTTGGTCATCGTTCTCTGGCGGAGTTGAACCATGTGCGGGTAGATTGTTTTGCGGAAGATGCCGGCAGCGAACTCCTCCTCAACTGCCTCTTCCCCGTGCGCCACAGTTCCCTGTTCCCCGTCTCCTGAAACACGCCATGAACCCCTTGCTCCCCTTCTGGGAACGCGCGCCTGTCTTTATCCTCGATGGTGGTCTGGCTACCGAATTGGAAGCCCGCGGTTGCGATTTGAATGACCCGCTCTGGTCGGCGCGGATGCTGTTAGAGGACCCCGCCGCCATTCGCCAGCTTCACCTCGACTACCTGCGCGCCGGCGCAGACGCCATCATCACCGCCACCTATCAAGCCAGCATCCCCGGCTTTGCCCGCAAAGGCATTCGCCGCGCGCAAGCCATCGAACTGCTGCGCCTGGCAGTGCGCCTGGCAGTAGAAGCGCGGGATGCGTTTTGGGCAGACACGGCAAACCAGCAGACCCGTCTGCGCCCCCTGGTCGCCGCCAGCGTGGGCCCCTACGGCGCTTTCCTGGCAGACGGCTCCGAATATCGCGGCGCGTATGGCGTGGGCGAAGATTGCCTGTACCGCTTTCACCAACCCCGCTGGCAGGTATTGGCAGACAGCGGCGCAGACCTGCTGGCTTGCGAGACCATCCCCTCTTATATAGAAGCGCGGGCGCTGCGGCGTCTGCTGCAAGAGACGCCCGACGCCTGGGCCTGGTTCAGCTTTAGCTGCCGCGATGGGCAGCATATCAGCGACGGCACGCCCCTGGCGACCTGCGCCGCGCTGCTGGCGGAGACAGAGCGCGTCGCCGCCATTGGCGTCAACTGCAC
>CAYQYJ010000242.1:0-6036 GCA_964421605.1 uncultured Ardenticatenaceae bacterium
ACGATCCACACATTTTTCTTGACGAAAACGTCTGCCAGGCTGAGCAAATTTTGCAGCTTGTTCTTGACCGCGGCGTCCGCCGCAGCGGAGGCTTCCATTTCGGCGATTGTCTCTTGCAAGCGGTATTTCAACTCCGACACCCGCCCCCGCTGTTCTTGAATTTTGGCTTCGTCTACCTGTTCCGCATACAGAATTGCCTGCACCAAATCGCTACCAACCATCGGGCTTAAGTCGCGCAGCAAGATGGAAGCCGCCTCTAACCGCTGATCCAGCGCCACGCGCATCCCCAGGCCAAACTCGGCGTTATCCTCAAACAAGGAGTTGGCCCAGGCAGGGCCGCGCCCTTCCGCGTTTTTGGCCCACGGCGTGGTAGGCAAATTGCCGCCATAAATCGAAGAGCAGCCGGTGGCGTTGGCAATCAGCGACCGGTCGCCAAAGAGGCGGCTGAGCAGGCTCAGATAAGGCGTTTCGCCGCAACCCAGGCAAGCGCCAGAAAACTCAAACAGAGGTTCGAGAAGTTGGGAATACTTGACCTGACCGACAGGCAGATGGGTGCGGTCAATTTCTGGCAAGCCCTTAAAGAACGCCCAGTTTTCTCGCTCCGGCTCCCGCAGCGGCAGTTGCTCCGCCATGTTGATCGCCTTGTACTTCGGCTGCTGCTTATTCTTCACCGGGCAGACCTCCACGCACAAAGTACAACCCGTGCAATCTTCAGGCGCGACTTGCAAGCTGAACACCTTGTCCGCGTATTCCTTGAAGCGCGCCGGGGCGGATTTGAAGGTGGCGGGCGCATCGGCCAACAGCGCCGGGTCAAACAGTTTCATACGGATGACGGCATGGGGGCAAACAAAGACGCATTTGCCGCATTGAATGCAAATGTCCGGGTCCCACACGGGAATCTCGTCGGCGATGTTGCGCTTCTCCCACTGCGTCGTGCCCGAAGGGTACGTGCCATCCACCGGCAGCGCGCTCACGGGCAGGGTGTCGCCCAGCCCTTCAATAATGCGCGCCGTTACCGACTGCACAAATTCGGGCGCGTAATCAGGGGTCACCGGCGGGCGCTCAAACGGACTGGTAGCCGCCGCCGGAACCTGCACCTGGTGTAATTGCGCCAGCGAATGGTCCACCGCCTGGTAATTCTGCTCCACAATCACTTCGCCGCGCTTGCCATACGTTTTTTCAATGGCGTGCTTAATAGCGGCAATGGCTTCATCCGTCGGCAAAATCTGGCTTAAGGCAAAGAAGCACGTCTGCATAACGGTGTTAATGCGCCGCCCCATGCCCGTTTCCTTCGCCACCTCTAAAGCGTCCACCACGTAGAAACGCAGCTTTTTGTCAATGATCGTTTGCTGCATCTGGCGCGGCAGATGATCCCATACTTCGTCGGCGGCGTAAGGGCTGTTGAGTAGGAAAGTGGCCCCAGGCGCAGCCAGACGCAGCACGTCATACCGTTCTAGAAAGTTAAACTGGTGGCAGGCGACGAAGCTCGCCGACTGGATCAGGTAAGGCGCGCGGATGGGGTGCGGGCCAAAGCGCAGATGGGAAACAGTGACCGAGCCAGATTTCTTGGAGTCATAAACGAAGTACCCTTGCGTATAAAACGGCGTGTCTTCGCCAATGATCTTAATCGAGTTCTTGTTAGCGCCAACGGTGCCGTCAGCGCCCAGACCGTAAAAAACGGCGCGCACCACATCGTCTGGCTCAATGTTAAAGGCGTCGTCGTAATCCAGGCTAAGATGGGTCACGTCGTCGTGGATACCAATGGTGAATTGTTTTTTCGGCCTGGCTTGTTTCAGTTCGTCAAAAATGGCTTTGACCATGCCAGGCGTAAACTCTTTGGAAGAGAGGCCATAGCGCCCGCCAATGAGGCGGGGCATTGTGGCAAAGGGAGCGGTTTCGTCAGCCACGCCATTGGCGATAGCCGTAACCACGTCCAGGTACAAGGGTTCGCCTGTGGACCCGGGTTCTTTGGTGCGGTCGAGTATGGCTATGGCGCGGGTAGATGCCGGCAGCGCCCCCAAAAACGCCGCCGTGTCAAAGGGACGGTACAGACGCACCTTCACCACACCCACCTTTTCCCCACGCTGCGCCAGATAGTTAGCCGTTTCTTCCGCCGTCTCTGCCCCAGACCCCATCATCACCATCACCCGCTCCGCATCCGGCGCGCCCACATAATCAAACAGGCGGTAATGGCGGCCCGTCAGTTCGGCAAACCGATCCATCGTCTGCTGCACAATACCCGGCGCCGCCAGATAAAACGGATTCACGCTCTCCCGCGCCTGGAAATAGACGTCCGGGTTCTGCGCCGTGCCCCGAATAAACGGGTTATCCGGCGACAGCGCCCGCGCCCGATGGGCGCGCACCAGTTCATCGTTCATCATCGCCCGCAGCACATCGTCAGCCAGCGGCTCAATCTTATTCACCTCGTGCGACGTGCGGAAGCCGTCAAAGAAATGCAAAAAAGGCACGCGCGCCGCCAGAGTCGCCCCCGAAGCAATCAAAGCAAAGTCCATAGCTTCCTGCACCGAGTTAGAAGCCAGCAAGGCGAAACCCGTATTGCGCGCCGCCATCACGTCGGAGTGATCGCCAAAAATGGACAGCGCCTGCGCTGCCAGCGAGCGGGCGGCAATGTGCAGCACCGCTGGCGTCAACTCGCCCGCAATCTTGTGCATATTGGGCAGCATCAGCATCAGGCCCTGCGAAGCCGTAAACGTTGTCGTCAGCGCCCCCGCTTGCAGCGCGCCATGCACCGCGCCCGCCGCGCCGCCTTCCGATTGCATTTCCACCACCAGCGGCACCGCGCCCCAAATATTGGTGCGACCCGCCGCCGACCATTCGTCGGCCCACTCGCCCATGGCGGAAGAGGGCGTGATCGGATAAATGGCAATCACATCGCTGACTTTGTGCGCTACGCGCGCCACCGCTTCATTCGCATCTATGGAGATCATTTCTGGTGTCATCTTTCTATTCCTCCTGGTAGGGGCGTATTGCATACGCCCCTACCAGTATTGCATACGCCCCTACCAGACCAATCAACCTTTCTTTTCGTTCAACGCTGCGTGCGCCGCCGCCAGGCGGGCAATCGGCACGCGGAAGGGCGAACAGGAAACGTAGTTCAGCCCCAGTTTGTGGCAAAGCTCAATGCTCTTGGGGTCGCCGCCATGCTCGCCGCAAATGCCAATCTCCAGGTCGGGCCGCGTCTTGCGCCCTAAATGGACAGCGATCTCCATCAATTTACCCACCCCGTTGGCGTCAATGGTGGCGAACGGGTTCTCCTCCAGGATGCCGCGCTGCTGGTAAGGAACCAGGAAGCCAGCTTCCGCGTCGTCGCGGGAGATGCCGAAAGTCGTTTGCGTCAGGTCGTTGGTACCAAAAGAGAAGAACTGAGCAAATTCAGCCATCTCGTCGGCAGTCAGGGCCGCCCGCGGGATTTCGATCATCGTGCCAAACTTATAATCAATCTCCACGCCTTGCGCCTGCATCACCGCTTTGGCTTCCGATTCCAGCGCCGTCTGCTGCACCTTGAGTTCGTTGACGTGCGCCGTCAGCGGGATCATCACTTCAGGATGAACGGCTACGCCCTCTTTGGCGCACTTGCAGGCCGCCTCAAAGATAGCGCGTACTTGCATGCGCGTCAGTTCAGGGATGAGGATGCCCAGGCGCACGCCGCGCGTGCCCAGCATCGGGTTCATTTCACGCAAGGCTTCGACGCGCTCCAGAAAAGCCTGCTTGATCTTGATTTCAGACAAAGCGGCGTCAATCTCGCTCATGGTGTGGTAATGCTGCAAGCGCACCTTCAGGTCGGCCAGGGATTGCACCAACTCTTCATAGGTAGGCAGGAATTCATGCAGCGGCGGGTCAATCAGGCGAATGATGACGGGTAAACCATCCATAGCGCGGAAGAGGCCCTCAAAGTCGCTGCGCTGGAAAGGCAGCAGCTTGTCTATAGCCTCGTTTTGCTCCACGCTGTTCTTCGCCATAATCATCTGCTGCACAATGGGCAGGCGGTCTGTTTCAAAGAACATGTGCTCGGTGCGGCAGAGGCCAATGCCCCTGG
Organism: uncultured Ardenticatenaceae bacterium; assembly: GCA_964421605.1. GTDB lineage: Bacteria > Chloroflexota > Anaerolineae > Promineifilales > Promineifilaceae > JAGVTM01. The sequence goes on from CAYQYJ010000242.1 coordinate 4,058, forward strand.
CCCCATATTCGCGGGCGCGGGCGGCGTCGTGCGGGTAATCCGCGTTAGCCCAGACGCCGAGGGTGCGGAATTCGTCCGCCCAACTGAGCAGCTTCAACAGGTAGCGGTTCTTGATGTCAGGCACAACGGTTTTCAATTTGCCCAGATACACTTTGCCTGTGGTGCCGTCAATGGAGATCCAATCCCCTTCTTTGATGGTCAGGACTTCTTTCTCCTGTTCCAGGGTCATGACACGCCCAATCAGGTTGATCTCCAATTCCCCTACGCCCACGACGGCGGGCTTGCCAAACTGCCGCGCCACCAGGGCGGCGTGACTGGTGCGCCCGCCGCGGCTGGTGAGAATACCTTTGGCGGCTAACATGCCATGTACATCGTCTGGTTTGGTTTCCGGGCGAACCATGATAACTTCACGCCCATCTTGTTTAGCCCACTTTTCCGCCAGGTCAGCGTCGAAAGCGACCACGCCTACGGCTGCGCCAGGGGACACATTCAGGCCGACGGCAATGGGGTGGGATTCGTGAACGGCAGCCAGGTCAAATTGGGGATGCAGGAAGAAATCTACCTGAGCCGGCTTGACGCGGCGCACGGCGGTTTCTTTGCTGATCAAGCCTTCTTCTACCATGTCTACGGCGATGCGTACTTCCGCCTGGGCGGTGCGCTTGCCATCGCGGGTTTGCAGCACCCACAGTTTGCCGTGTTCAATGGTGAACTCCATGTCTTGCATGTTGTGGTAATGCTGTTCGAGTTTGTGGGCAATGCCGGCAAATTCGGCATACAGTTCGGGCATGAGGAGCTTCAAGTCGCTAATGGGTTGGGTCAGGCGAATGCCGGCAACCACATCCTCCCCCTGCGCATTGACCAGAAAGTCCCCTTCAATCTCCGGCTCGCCCGTAGACGCATTGCGCGTCATAGCCACGCCTGTGGCTGAATCCTCGCCCATATTGCCAAAAACCATCGTCTGGATGTTCACCGCCGTGCCCAGGTTGTGGGCAATGCCGGCAGCGTTACGATAATCAATCGCCCGCTTCCCATTCCAGGAACTAAAGACCGCCTCCGTCGCTAACCGCAGTTGCACATACGGATCCGTGGGGAACTCTTTACCCGTGAAGGTTTTGACAATTTCCTTGAACTTCCCCGTCACCTCTTTCCAATCTTCCGCCAACAGCTCCGTATCGGTAGCCACGCCGCGCTTATTGCGCTGGTCGGTAAGAACGGCCTCAAAAACCTCATCCGGCACGTTCAGCACCACCGAACCAAACATTTGCACCAGGCGGCGATACAGATCATAGACAAAGCGGGCGTCTCCTGTGCGCAGGATCATGCCCGCCACCACATCGGCATTCAAGCCAATGTTAAGCACCGTATCCATCATGCCCGGCATCGAGAATTTGCCGCCGGAGCGGCAGGAAATAAGCAGCGGGTTATCCGGGTCGCCAAACCGCTTGCCCGTAGCCGCTTCCACAGCCCGCAGCGCTTCTAGCTCCTGCTCCCACATATCCGCCGGAAAGCCGCCGACTTTCAAATAGGCGTTGCAAGCCTCCGTCGTCACGGTAAAGCCAGGCGGCACAGGCACGCCAATGCGCGTCATATCACCCAGGTTCGCTCCCTTGCCCCCCAGCAGACTGCGCACGTTATCCCAATCGCCGCCAACGGCTTCTTCCGCCTGGGCGACTTCATTAAACAGATAAACCCATTTAACGGCTTTGTGACCGTTGGTTCCCTGGGGCATCAATTTCAACTCATCTAAACGTGGGGCGGTAGGAACCGCCGAAGGTGATGTTGTCATGTACTTTTTTCTCCTTTCGGATAGAACTAATCGGGCATAAGGCAGAATACAACCGGATGACGTATGGAAGTGGGGTATAATGATGCAGCACGGACTCGTCAGGGCAATGATTGGGCGTATTAAAGGCATACGCCCTGGTTTGTTCATGAAACGGGCCGTCTCCGGGCTAAAGGCGTTGTCTGATACCCATTTT
>CAYQYJ010000243.1:0-1436 GCA_964421605.1 uncultured Ardenticatenaceae bacterium
AAGAGGTGTTTTACATAATGATTAAGGGTATCAATCATGTAGCGATTGTGGTGCCGGATCTGGTAGAGGGGCAGCGGTTTTGGGTAGAGGCGCTGGGGCTGCCGGTGGATCACATTGCTCACGTGCCAGAAGAGGGGGTGGAAGTGGCTTTTTTGGCGGCAGGCGGGGTGGAAATCGAACTGCTGCAGCCGCTGGATGAAGCAAGCGGCGTGGCGAAGTTCCTGCAAAAGCGGGGACCAGGCATTCACCACATTTGCCTGGAGGTGACGGACATTGGGGAAATGATGGGGAGGTTAAGGGATGCCGGCATTCAACTCCTCAACGAAACCCCACGCACCAATCCAGATGGACGGCAATACGCCTTTGTACATCCCAAAAGCGCTGGGGGCGTCCTGGTAGAGCTTTACCAGATTCCCGTTTGACCCCTGGAACCTTCGAACGCCGGAATTCCCATCAGGCTACGCGCAACATACGCAATTTTTGATGACATATGTCCATGATTTTTATGACATTTGTCATCAAAATCAGAACAGGTTTATACTACTATTATAACCTGTTGCCTACGCGGCCTGGTGACCTCATCCCCCATAACTCCTGTTTATGAGCGCGCGTAAGGGTGAGCCAGCCAAACTGCCGTATAGGTCAACATCACTTCGCCAAACTGCTGGCGGCAACACGTCGCTGAAAAACATGAGTACTGCTGACTATCCGCTTGACGCTACCCGCCAATCCAATACCGTCCACTCCCGATCCCGGCCCATTTTGTGGGGCATATATGGCCTCATTGGATTATTACTGGTTGGGACGCTGGCTTTTGCCACCCTCCGCCCCATCCTGGTCTTGCCGCGCATCACTCTGGCGCCGGGCTTCACCTTGCAAGACGAAACGGGACAACGCTTCACCAGTGAGGACCTGCGCGGACAGTTGGTGTTGTATAACTTCACCTATACCCGCTGCGCCGCCCCCTGCCCGGCCACCAGCGACGTTATGCGCGCCGTGCAGAGGCGGCTGGACGAAGTAGAAACGGGCAGCATCCCCGTAACGCTGATCACCATCTCCTTCGATCCAGAGCATGATACGCCTGCCGTCCTGAGCCAATACGCCACTCAGGCAACTGCCGACGCCCCTAACTGGCGCTTTCTCACGGGAGACGCCGACAGGCTGAAATGGGTTATTGGCGGCGGGTTTGGCGTGTACTATCAGGCAAACGAAGACGGCTCCTTTACCTTTGACCCCGCCTTCATGCTGGTGGATGGCGCTGGCATTTTGCGCGCTGAATATCGCACGGCTGCCCCCGAAATTGACCGTATCTTGCGCGACATCGGTCTGGTGGCTAAAGAAGCCAACAACAGCCAGGGCGCTAAACGCGCTGCCTACGAAGCGGCCCACCTCTTTCTCTGCTACCCACGCTAAGAGACATCCCTCATCATGGAAAC
>CAYQYJ010000243.1:1536-6035 GCA_964421605.1 uncultured Ardenticatenaceae bacterium
CCCCCCCTTCCCCACGCCCGATGCGCTTCTGGTCGCTGGCTGCCATTGGCCTCGCCAGCGGCGTTTTGCTCTTTCTGGCAATTCGCTTTCTGGTCACAGGCGTCTGGGGAACCGAGTCATTTAATGGCATTCCTTTGCAGTCCCCGCAACTGGCAACTGATTTCAGCCTGACCGGGCCTGATAACCAGCCCGTGAGTATAAGTGATTTTCGCGGTAAGGTGGTGCTGCTCTATTTTGGCTACACATTTTGCCCTGACGCCTGCCCGGCGACGATGTCTGTTCTGAAGCAGGTGCGACAAGAGTTGGGGCGTCGCGCCGACGACGTGCAAGTAATCATGATTACGGTTGACCCAGAGCGAGATACGCCTGAACATCTGGCTGACTATATGCAAGGCTTTGATCCCACCTTTATTGGTCTGAGCGGCGACCTGGACGCCATCAGCGCCGCCGCCACAGGTTACGGCGTCTTCTTTGAGAAACAAGAAGGAACGCCGGCCACCGGTTACCTGGTGGACCACACCGCCTCGGTAACGGCTATTGATCGAGACGGCTACGTGCGCCTGGTCTTCCCTTTTGACATGACCGCTGGTGACATTGCCGCCGATATACGCCGCCTGTTGCGTTAACGACATGCACGCAGTGCACCGTTCGACTGAGCTTACGCCGAAGCCACGAGGAATGAAAATAGTGCGTCGTTGTAGCCTGATTTTCCAAAATCGGGTGGGCGATTGGGGAAAATCGCCCTACTATTTTGAAGGAGGATGGAATGAAATGGTTAAGGAAGCTGTTTGAAGGCAATTATGAAGCGCCGCTAGGTACGATTGTGCTGCTGGGACTGTTCCTGCTGCTGATCATTGCCCTTTGGGGCAACGCCTATCTGCACGTCGTCAGCCGAGGAGCAACGCAATAAGCCGCCTGGATGGCAAGATCAACAAGTTTAGGAGGGATTCGCTATGCACATTAATCGCTACGAGAAATTCTGGATTATCCTCAGTTCCCTATTATTAGTTGTTTTTGCGGCGGCTGTGGCCACCAGCAGCATTGCTTACGGCGTTCAAGTGCCTGTACCCGAACAACGGGTGGACCCGCGTCTGGTAGCCACACCAGGCAACTCCCCGTTTGGCGAACCGGGTCTGCGCGAACTGGCCCCTGGCAAATACGAGGCGTACATTTTGTCGCAAGCCTGGGCCTTCCTGCCCAGAGAAATTCGTGTTCCTCAGGGCAGCACCGTCACTTTTTATATGACCAGCCGTGACGTGCAGCATGGCTTCAAACTGCAAGGCACAAACATTAACATGATGGTGCTGCCAGGGCAGGTGTCGAAGCTTACGGCAACCTTTGATAAACCAGGCACCTATCTCTTTATGTGCCATGAATATTGTGGCGTGGGCCATCAATCCATGTATGGTCAGTTGATTGTCGGAGAGTAAACTCAGGAGGAAATAGTATGAAATTCGCCCGCGAAAACAAGCTGACATCCTGGCACATCGGCATCGCCCTGGCGGCGTTGTTTATCGGCGGTTCCTTTGGCCCGCTGCAAAAAATGGAGCACGTCGGCATCAATTGGTATCCGGCTCTGAGCAATGTTGGCATTCAGAGCTACTATCAGGGGCTTTCGCTGCACGGCGTTTTGAACGCCCTGGTCTGGACGACCTTTTTTATCACTGGCTTTTTTGTCTTTACGGTTTCTCGCAGCCTGAACCGAGAACTGCGTTACCCCAGGCTCAATACAGCCGCCCTGATCGTGATGGTCTTGGGGCTGTTATCTGCCGCCATTCCTTTGTTGGGCAACAATGCGTCCGTTCTCTACACATTCTACCCGCCGCTCCAGGCCGATACGTTCTTCTATCTGGGATTGACCCTGGTGGTCGTCGGTTCCTGGATGGTTGGCTATGGTCTCTATTTCACCTATGGGGCCTGGCGGAAGGACAATCCGGGCGCGCGCACGCCGTTTATTGCCCTGGCTTCGTTGATTACCATGGTGATGTGGCAAATCGCCACCCTGGGCGTGGCGGCGGAGATTTTGTTCTTGATTCTGCCCTGGTCGCTGGGGTGGGTCGAGGGGATTGACCCGCAGTTATCGCGCACCTTTTTCTGGTTCTTTGGACATCCACTGGTCTATTTCTGGCTTTTGCCGGCATACGTCTCCTGGTACGGTATGCTGCCCAAACAGGCTGGCGGCAAGTTGTTCAGCGAACCATTAGCCCGCCTCGTCTTCTGGCTGTTCCTGGCTTTGTCGGTTCCGGTAGGTCTGCACCATCAATTCACCGACCCTGGCGTGCCGGCTGGCTGGAAAGCGCTGCACGCCGTCATCACGTTTTCCCTTTTCATTCCCAGCCTGATCACCGCCTTTACCGTCGTTGCTTCCCTGGAAACGGGCGCCCGCGCCCGCGGCGGCAAAGGGTTGATTGGCTGGATTGGCAAACTCCCCTGGGGCGATCCCTCCTATACCGCCCAAAACCTGGCGATGATCCTGTTCGTCTTTGGCGGCATTGGCGGCTTGATCAACGCTTCGTATAACGTCAATCTGGCGGTGCACAACACCATGTGGGTTCCGGGCCATTTTCACCTGACCCTGGGCTCCGCCGTCACCCTGTCCTTCTTTGGTATTCTGTACTGGTTGCTGCCCAAACTATCGGGGCGACAACTTTGGAGCCGCAAAGTAGGGTTGTGGCAGGCGTGGACGTGGTTTGTGGGGATGCTACTGATGAGCAATGGGCTGCACATCGTGGGCCTGATTTTCAGCGTGCCGCGCCGCAGCATGTTGGGCGTGGCCCCCTACTTGCAGCCTGAATGGGCGCCGTTCCTGACAGAAGCGTTCATTGGGGCCATGTTCCTGGCGGTCAGCGGGCTTCTGGTCTATGTGAACGTATTTGGCACGATTTTCTTCGCCCGCAAGTTGGAAAAGCCGATTGAAATGCCTGTAGCCGAGCCGTTGGACCCCACCCCGGCGCCCGCCTGGCTGGATTCCTGGAAACCGTGGCTGGTGGGCACAGTGGCCCTCATCCTGGTCGCCTATGGGCCTGTGTTGTATGCTCTGATCCGCGACATTGCTTCTACGTCGCCTGGATTTAAGCTGTGGTAGTCATTCTGGCGGGATGCCGGCAGCCATACGCTGCCGGCATCCCGCACATCAGGGATAACGCTGCCCGCTCTTTGATTTCCGGCGGCGACTTATCCACTCATGGAGGTTTACATGATACGCAAACTGTTTCTCATCCTGTTAGTCGTGCTGGCTGTGGGCCTGGCAGCCTGCGGCGGCGGCGACGCAGATAACGGTTCCGCCAGTACGTCAGGCGGCGACGCCCAACGCGGCGAAGAATTGTTCACATCCCCGACCATTGGGCCAGCCAGCGCCCCTGGCTGCATCACTTGCCACTCGTTGGAGCCTGATGTCGTCATTGTGGGCCCATCCCAGGCTGGCCTGGCGGATCGCGCGGCGACGCGCGTTGCTGGCATGTCCGCCGAGCAATACATTCGCCAATCCATCACCGAACCTGACGCCTATGTCGTCGAGGGTTTTGCCGCAGGCGTGATGTATCAGAACTATGGCAATGAACTGAGCGCCAAAGACATTACTGACCTGGTGGCTTACACGCTCTCGCTGCACAATCCGTAAGCAGTCACCGTCTCTCAATGACCGGCGGCAGACAGCCAGAGCCTTAACGGCAACTTCCTCCCATTCGAGACTCCTGGCCACTCTGCCGCGCTACTGAGAGATTTCAGGGCCTTCTCCCGCCGGGGAGAAGGCCCTTTTTGTTCGGAGTATGGTATTCGGGATAACATCTCAGTAAGGCGATTAGTTCGGCGACGGGCAATTTTGGGCGCAGGTGCGCCCCAAATTGCCCATAAAAATGGGTGTCAGCCCCGCCTGCGGCGGGGCTGACACCCACCACGATTAAGGGCGGGGCTACCCTGTTCGGTTGAGACAATGGGAATAAATTATTTGCAGCGTGTTTCTTTGCATTTTGCCCTGGTTGTGCTAAGTTGGAGCAACTATCCAACCTATCACATCAGGAGGAAAATCCCTATGAATCTGCCCAACTCCGCTCGCGCCTTGATCGAATCCGGCGCACACGCCCACCTCGTCACCCTCAACCCGGACGGCAGTCCCCAGGTCACGCTCGTCTGGGCTGGCGTGGATGGCGACGACATTGTCGCTGCCCACTTATTCGCCAGCCATAAAGTACGCAACATCCAACAAGATGGTCGCGTGGCGGTCACTTTTGAAAGCAGTTCCCGCAGCGGAATGGGGCTGGTGGAGTATCTCGTCATCTATGGGCACGCCCGCATTGAGGAAGGCGGCGCGCCAGAACTGCTGCAGCGGCTGGCTCACGTCTACCTGGGGCCAGACATCAAGTTCCCGCCTATGGACAACCCGCCCCCTGGCTACATTACCCGCATCCAGGTAGAACGCATCAGCGGCGTCGGTCCCTGGACTGGACGTGCCGTCTGATAAGTAATTGTCCAGAAATAAGTTCGTAGTGGCGGCTTTAGCC
>CAYQYJ010000244.1:0-6026 GCA_964421605.1 uncultured Ardenticatenaceae bacterium
CAGGTTGTGACTAAAAAGCGTGGTGAGGGTATCGTCAGGTTTCATAAATCTCCTCCTACAGTGGAAAAGTGCGTCGCGCCTGTGCAGTTACCAGGGGGGTTCAATTCCAGGGCAAACTGCGCTGTTTGTTGCAGAAACTGGACGGCTGTTCTATGCTGCTGCGTCACATGAGGAATTTCATCATTGGCGTCCAATCCAAATTCGACGATTAGAAATAGAAATGTGCCGTATTTGATCAGGGCAGTGATGGCATAGCCTAACCAGACCAGGCGCATATCTCCCTGCCATCCCATTTCACGCAGGCCATCCAGATAACGGTTAAGAAGCATGTGAATGAGGTCGTCCCACTTGCCGGCATCAAAAAACTGATACGAAGCACAAATGAGCTGGGCCACGTCCTCTCCCAATACGCCAATGCTTGTCAGCGCCCAATCGAGGGCCACAACCTCCCGACGGTCACTGCCGTCTTGCCTGATCTTAAAATTGGTGGGAGCGCCATCCCCATGGCACCAGGTGAGCGGCAGTGCGCTTAGAATTTCGCAAAAATGATCAATCGCGTCCCAAAATTGGCGGTAAGGATGGGAATGGGCAGCGGGAAACAATGACTGCAGGTAAGGGTGATCCCACTTAGGCTGGCCGATGGCAGTCAGGAGCGCTTTGGCCGAACGCGGCGTTGACTTGAGCCACTGGGCATGGGTGTTTCGAGCCAACCAGGCAGCGTCAGGCAGGTGAGTCGGGTCAGCAAATTTGCCATTCAATCGCCCCAACTGGTATGCCAGAAAACCCAATTGTTCAGGTTGTTGGATGTCGCCTTGCCCGTGTTCAATCTCCTCCAGCCAGAGCCAGATGATCTGGTCGTCCCAGCGTTGAATGCCATAACATTGGGGAATGGCTATGCCGGCAGGCACCTGGCTGATCAGGTCGGATTGGTAGAAAAAAGCCTCTCTTTGCCAGTAATTCCAGTGCGTTTGATCATCCCCTTCGCCCAGGTTCGATAAGCCAACTTTGGCTGGCGAGCGGATGGCTTTGAGCACCATCGAGAATGGCTGCATCTGATCCTGCACCAGAGCGCGACCATGAAAGCGGTACAGTCCCATGCTGACCGGATTACCAATCCCGCCTTTCATATCTTCCATCTGCCAATCAACCTGTGCCACTGTCTGGAGACCAAACAGACGGCGCAGCGACGGCAGCAAGTGCGAGGTGTTGATATCCTGGATTGAGGGGGCTATCATGCAAACGTTCTCCTGAAGAAGAGGCGGGATAGTGGGCGTATGCTATACGCCCCTCCCGTTCACGCCGAGGGTGTATGACATACGCTCTCGCTGCGGCATTATACCAACAAACGGGGGGCGGCAAGTAGATGAATTTTAGCGGCGTTGTGCCTGGATGCCGGCATCATGTATAATACCCGCCGCGTTGGTAAAAACGAGAAAAGGTTGAGGTTATATCTATGCGGCCTATTGAGGAACAAGTCGCCATTATTATGCAAGGCACCGCCTATGGCGACGATGAGACCAAACGGAATATGGAAGCCGAACTGCGGCAGCGGCTGACGGCAGCGGCAGCCGCCGGGCGACCGCTGCGGGTATACTGCGGCTTTGACCCCACCACTTCAGATTTACACCTGGGGCACACGGTGCCCTTGTTCAAGCTGCGCCAGTTTCAGGATTTGGGGCACGACGTTACCTTTCTCATTGGCTCTTTCACCAGCACTATTGGCGACCCCAGCGACAAGGACAAGCTGCGACCGCAGTTAGCGCTGGAAACGACGTTAGCCAACGCCGCCACTTACGCTGAACAATCGTTCGTGGTGCTGGATCGCCATAAAACGACTATCCGTTATAACCATTCCTGGCTGGCTGAGTTGTCCTTCAGCGACGTCATCAGCCTGGCCAGCAACTTCACCGTGCAGCAATTCCTGACGCGGGAGAATTTTAAGCAGCGGCTGGAAAAAGGGGAGCCGATTTATCTGCACGAATTCTTCTACGCCCTGATGCAAGGGTATGACGCCGTGGCCCTGGAAACGGACGTGCAGGTGGGCGGCAGCGATCAGTTGTTTAACATTGTCACAGCCGGGCGCAAGCTGCAAACAGCCCACGACCAGCCGCCGCAAGTGGCTGTGATACTGGATATTTTGCCAGGCACCGATGGCGAGTTGAAAATGTCCAAGAGCACGGGCAATCATATCCCCATTAAAGCCACGCCAGAGGATATGTACGGCAAGGTGATGAGCCTGCCGGATCACGTCATGCCTATGTTCTTCAAGCTGGTGACGCCTTACGAGCCGCCGCAGGTGCAGGCAGTCGTGGCTGCGCTGGAAAGTGGCGCGCGCCATCCACGCGACGTAAAGATGGAACTGGCGCGGGCTATTGTGGGCTACTTCCACGGGGCTGACGCGGCTCAGGCAGCCGAGGCGCACTTTATCCAGGTGTTTCAGCGGCGGGAGCTGCCGGATGAGATGCCGGCATTCACCCTCGCCGCGCCAGCCAGCCTGGTAGATGTGATTTATGATGCCGGCATCATCCCTAGCAAAGGAGAAATCCGCCGCCTGATCAAGCAAGGCGGGGTGCGCCTGGATGGGGAAAAGGTTGCCGACGTCCACCTGGAATTGCAGCGCAAAGCCGAACAAATTGTACAGGTGGGCAAAAGGCATTTCTTGCGCGTCGTCGCCGCGGCGGAGTAGGGCCAGATTGATGACAAAACAAGGGTGGAAAAAACGCGCCGCCTGGGCGCTGTTGTTAGGGTTGTGCCTGGCAGGTTTTAGTCGCGGTTCGCTGCCGGCAGCCGCTCAAGGGCAGACGCGACTGGTGCTGGCTTTTTACTATGCCTGGTATGCGCCCGACTCCTTTGGGCCTGGCAAGACGCCGTACAATCCGGTGCAGCCGTATGCGTCGGGGGATGCCGGCACGATTCAGCGCCACGTCAGTGAAGCCCGAAGCGCGGGCATTAACGGCTTTGTGCAAAGCTGGTATGGGCCGGCGCCCAACCCAACGGAAACGAATTTTCGCACGCTGTTGGATATTGCTGCCGGCAGCGGCTTCAAAGCTGCCATCCAGTTTGAAAGCGCCGGGCCCTTCTTCGGCAGCCACAGCGACCGCAGCAGCGCCCTGCAAACCCTGCTGGCAACGCACGCCAACCATCCTGCCTACCTGCGCGTGGATGGTCGCCCCGTCATCTTCTTCTGGGCAAACTGGTTATACTCCGTAGACGATTGGGCCGCCATCCGCGACCAGGCTGATCCAGGTCGCAACAGCATCTGGATCGCCGAAGGGGGCCATACCGAGTATCTGCGCGTTTTCGATGGGCTGCATCTGTACAATACCGCCTGGTCCGCCAACCCTGCCAGCACTGCCGCCATCTGGGGCGGCAACACCCGCGCCGCCGCCAGCACCTATGGCGGCTATAAATATTGGGTAGCCACCGCCATGCCGGGCTGGGACGACACCCACCTGACAGCGCGCGGCAGCAACGCTTTTTATCGCGATCGCAATGGCGGAGCTTATTATCAGTCCAGTTTCAACGGCGCCGCTGCCAGTGGGCCCGACATGCTGATTATCACCTCTTTTAATGAATGGGTGGAAGGCAGCCAGATTGAACCCAGCAGCGAATATGGCAACGCCTATCTGGACCTGACCGCGCAGCTATCTTCCGCATATAAGTCGGGCAGCATTGCCGCCGTACTCCCCCAGGCGCCGCTGGCGCAGCAGCCCCCACCGCCTACCATTACCCCAGGGCCGTCGCCCACGCCTTCCAATACGCCCACGCCCACCACAACGCCGTCGCCCATACCCTCCCCCACGCCCGCAGCCGATGGGCGCATCCTGTACACGGTGCAGTCGGGCGATACCTTGATTGGCATTGCCAACCGTTTCCAGATAGAGTTGCAGCTTCTATACGCCTACAATGGTCTGGATGGCAGTTCACTGCTGACAATTGGCCAGCCAATTATGTTGGGACACACCGAGGCGTATACAGGCACTACCTTTGTGGCTGACCAGCCGCAAAAGCGGGTTGATCCTGATGGACAGGTGGTGCACGTGGTAGCCGAAGGGGATACGCTAATCGGCATCGCCATCACCTATGGCTTAACGTTGGATGAGCTTTACGCGGTGAGTGGGCTGAATCCAGATTCCCTGCTGCAGCTCAATCAGGAAGTGGTGATTGGCATCACGCCGCACCCACAAGAAATTGGCGGCTCCGCCTTTGTGCCAGAACCTTCGGCGACGCCGACCCTGACGCCCGCGGCGACGGCAACAGAGGCCAACGCCGCCGCGCCAGCCATCAGCCAGGAGGCAGCGGCGACGGCAACGCCGACGCCATTGGTCGCGCCCACCAATACGCCAGCGTCCACAGCCACGATTGCCGCAGCCGCAGCACCGCCACCCGCGCCGTTTGCTATTTCGTCGCTGGTGACGTTGTTTGCCGGCATTGTCATCCTGCTGATATTGATAGGCGGGCTGTTCCTCTACGTCAGCCGCAAATAAGGTCAGCAAGCTAACTATTTTTCACACTGGTTCAATCTTCGAGATTGAACCAATCTACAGCTACTTATTTCTGGACAGTTAACAAGACTCTAATCGGTCTTGGGCAGCAAAGCCACCGACAACACGTCTGCCAGCGAGCGGCAGCCTATCACGTCCAATCCTGCCGGAAAGCTGTCCGCCTGCCGCCGCCGGAAGTGGGGCGCCACGCACCGCTTGAAGCCTAACTTGGCGGCTTCGCGCAGACGCACCTCCAGTTGGCTGACGGCGCGCAGTTCCCCACCCAACCCCACCTCCCCCACAAAAGCCAGGTCCGCGTGTACCAGTTGGTCCTTCAGACTACTGGCAATGGCGACGGCAATCGCCAGGTCCGCCGCCGGCTCACCTATTTGCAGGCCACCAATGACGTTGACAAAAACGTCTTTGTCAAAAAGCCGCGCCCGTACCCGCTTGGTCAATACCGCCGTCAATAACAACAGACGGTTGTAATCTACGCCATTAGCCGTCCGGCGCGGGTTGGCGAAAGCCGTTTCGCTGGTCAAAGCTTGAATCTCCACCAATAACGGGCGTGTGCCTTCCAGGGTGACCGCAATGGCGGAACCTGGGGCATTGATCTGCCGCTCCGCCAAAAACGCTTCTGAAGGATTGGCTACCTCCGCCATGCCCCCTTCCTGCATCTCAAACACGCCCACTTCGCTGGTAGCGCCAAAGCGATTCTTCACGCTGCGCAGCAGACGATATTGGTGGAAGGGGTCTCCCTCCAGATACAACACCGTATCTACAATGTGCTCCAGGACGCGCGGGCCGGCAATAGCGCCTTCTTTGGTGACGTGCCCGACTAAAAAGATGGGCAAGCCAGCCATCTTCGCCACTTCTTGAAAACGGGCCGCGCAGCCCCGAATCTGGCTGACGCTGCCTGCCGCCGAGGATAGCTCTTCCATGTGGGTCGTCTGGATGCTGTCCACAATCATGAGCACGGGTTTGATGGCGTCTGCATGAGCCAGAATGGCAGCCATATTGGTTTCGGTGACCAGAAAGAGATCATTGGCTTGCAGTCCCAACCGGTCAGCCCGCATCTTGATCTGGCGCACGCTCTCTTCGCCAGAGACGTACAGCGTGGGGCCATGTTCGTTGGCAACGCGGGCGGCTACTTCCAGCAAAAGCGTGGATTTGCCAATACCTGGGTCTCCGCCCAGCAAGATCAGGGAGCCAGGAACAATGCCCCCGCCCAAGACGCGGGCAAATTCCCCTGGGGAGACCGTCAGGCGAGAAACGCCATCAGAAGTGACCTCTGGCAGCCGCTGCGGCGTGCTTTCCAACCCCGCCGGGCGGGCGCCGCGGCGCGCCGCGCCTGGCGCCTCCAGAAGTTGCTCGACCATGGTGCCGAATTCGTGGCATTGCGGGCAGCGCCCCATGAATGCGGGCGTGGTGCGCCCACAATTTTGACAGACAAACTGGCTGCGCGTTTTGGTCATTATGTGTTCCTTGTGGGTGTCAGCCCCGCCTGCGGCGGGGCTGACACCCATTTTTATGGGCAATTTT
>CAYQYJ010000245.1:0-2542 GCA_964421605.1 uncultured Ardenticatenaceae bacterium
CCCCAGGTCACTTCCAGCACATCCCCATAAGCCACAACGCTGTGGCTCAGGTCGGTAATGCGCCACATAGCGGCTAATACTGCCAGGAAAACAAGCCAGGGCAGCAGTCCCAGGGCAATCGGGCGCAAACGGGCAACGTCAGGCATGGACGGCAGCCGGCAGGGGAGATGAGCAGACCGCCTGATAGACTGCCTCGGCGCGGCCCGCCACCTGCTCCCAGGTATAGGCGGCGGTGACTTTTTGCTGGCCCGCCTGGCCCATCGCCTCTGCCGCCTCAGGATGGCGCAACAAGGAGGCTATGGCTGCTGCCAGCGCGGGTGCGTCGCCGTATTCGACCAGCAGCCCATTTTGACCGTCGTCAATCACGCTCGGAATGCCGCCTGCGCGCGCGCCAATGACGGGGCGGGCATGCTGCCACGCTTCCAAAAGCACCAGTCCCAGAGCATCGGTGCGCGAGGGCAGCAGCAGCAGGGCGCAGGCAGCTAGCAAGGCGTGTTTTTCGGCTTCGCTGACCAGGCCAATGTGGCGAATAGCAAACTGCTCAGCGGGCGTGAGGCGGGCATAGAATCGCTGAAACTCCGCCGTGGCGTCCCCGGCCAGAACCAGGGAAATGGCTGTCCCTTGCTGCCGCAAACGCAGCACGGCGCGGGCTGCATCCAGCGCGCCTTTGTCGGCATTGGCGCGGCCAATGAACAGGGCAAACGGCGTGGGAAGTTGGAAACGAGCCAGAAGATGGGGAGCTGCCGCGGGAATATCACTATCTACGCCAGCGCCTAACACAACCAGACGTTGGCAGTGAATGCCATAGCGAGGCAGCGCCGCCGCCGCCAGGGCAGTCAAAGGCAGAACGGCAGCGGCAGCCGCCAGCAGATGACGCTGGTGGCGCATGGTGATGTAACGGGCGGCGGATGAGTTACCTCCCAGACCAATGTGGGCGTAGGGGGTCAACAGGAAAGGGTGGCGATGGGTCTGGGCATAACGCCAGCCAGCCAGCGCCGGATATTCCCAGGAGAGGTTGAAGGCGTGCACCAGATCAGGGGGAGGCGTTTGCGCCAGGGCAGCTTCCAGACCCACCACAGGGGGAAAAACAGAAGCCAGGCGGCACAGCCAGACCAGGGGGACGGGCGACAGCCAGGAGAGTCCCAGCATCAGGCGGCGGCGAGCGACCAGGGCGGCGCGCCCGCCAGCAATGGGACGTAAGGGACAGCGGACGACGGTCACGGGCCCATCGGCGCTAGTAAATGGGGGCTGGTGGGCGCGCGGCTGCCAGTAGTCCGCTTCGGCGGCGGCGGCGCTGGCGATGACGGTAACCTGATGGCCGCGCCGGCTGAGGGCGTGCGCCAGGGATTGCACATAACGCTCGCCGCCGCCAGGGAAAGGGGGGTAGGCTGGGGAGAGGAATAGCAGGCGCAACATGCCGGCAATAGTAGCCCCCTCCCCCGATTTTGCCAATGCCGGCAACGGCAGGTTATGGTTGGAAGACACCCGGCATATATACGTCGCGGATAACGCCCAGATGAAGCGTGACAGGAAGTTCGGCTGGGCTGCCGGCAATAGGCTGCCCATTGACGCTGGCGTTAATCTGCACTTCGCCCACTGTATACACGCCTTCGGCGTAGTTGTGCACCAACACGGTAATCTCCACTTCCGCCGCAGCGCCGGGCATCACCGTGCCCGACGTGGGCTGCGCCCACATTCCAGACCCAATAGTGGTCACCGACCAGGAAAATGGCTCGGTGGAGGCGTTGGGGATCACGAGCGTCTTTTTAGCGTTCCCTGGTTCGTCAATGCCGTGCAGCAGGGTAATATTGTCCACCGCTAGATGAAGGTGCGGCGGCGCAGGAATGGCGCTAAGACGGTGCGCGTCTCGCTTGAACATGGGCCAATCGGCGGCAGCTGATGAACTGTTAAGATCAAAGGCGTATACCTTGCTGTTCTGGGCGATCAGTTCCAGCTTGCCATCCCCATCAATGTCGCCCACAGCCGGACTGTTCAGCAGCGAACCATAGGTATAATAAATCGGTTTAGTGTTGTTGGGGAAATTATCGCCTGTCAACTGCTCCCCAGTGCCATTAATCACGGTGACGGTCCAACTGTTGTTCAGGAAAATTTCCATTTTGCCGTCGCCATCGTAATCGCCCAGCACCACGCTCTGGTCAAAGGTGACGCCTGTCTGCCCCTGTTCGCGGCGGGGCGTCATGGGGAAGCCAGGGACGGGCTGCCCATTGGCGAAAAAGGCGTACAGTTTGGAATCAAAGGTGGGCACAATGATTTCCGGGGCGCTGTCGCCGGCAATGTCGCCAATGGCGGGCGAAGCCGGGGCCACGCCGCTCAACTGTTTGGGCCAACCGGGGAGCGACTGCCCCTCATGATTCCAGCCATTAAGCGCGTAGCCGTGGGTAGGATGGGCAGGGCTGTTGTTGTAGTAAAAGGTACCCGTACCTACAAAGATTTCGGGATAGCCATCCCCGTTTACGTCGGCAATAGCCGGCGTAGATTGCACCGTCTCCAGAATGTATTTGGGAAACCCCATGATATAGGA
>CAYQYJ010000245.1:2642-6023 GCA_964421605.1 uncultured Ardenticatenaceae bacterium
CGGGGCCAACCGCTTTTCACTGTGCCATCATGCTCCAGCACAATCATGCCGCCATGATGGACAGGATTGCAATGGTTGGCAGTTGTGCCCACGCCAACGACGATTTCGGGCAGCCCGTCATTGTCAATGTCGCCCACCGCGGGAGAGGAAGCGATTTCGTGCGTGCCCGCCGCCATGCCAAAGGCTGGCGCCACATCACGCACCCAAAGGATGGAACCGTTATTACGAATGGCTATCACGTACCCTTTGTTCGTGCCCACCACAATGTCCAACAGGTTGTCGCCATTGATATCTGCCAGGACGGGCGAGCTAAAGTGGCAATCTTTGGAGCCGTTGTTGCATGTCTTACTGTAGGCGGTCAAATCCGTTTCCCACTTGCGCGGGGCCACGCCGCCGTTGGGGGCAGGGGAATCAGAGTAGCTGATGGGAACGGCTACCAGAGTGAGCGCAGCCCAAAAGCCAATGAGGAGGATGATAAGTTTTGTTGATTTCATGAGCCTCTTTGTCTTATCGGAATGATGCCGATGGATATGAACAAGTTAAATACAATGCCGGAAGGATACGAGACAGGCTGCCATTTGCATGTAAAACACAGCACAGGCAGATCGGGGGAGGGTGGGATATTGGTCATAAATAGGATGGGGGTGGGGATAGATACAGGTGTGGGATTTGGGGTTAGAGGATGGTGAGAAGATTGAGGAGGGCAACTCCGCCTGCGGCGGAGCTGCCCTTTCTTTTCAGGCATTTTGGGGAGAGGGGCTGCCACCCTATAGGGCGGCAGCCAAACGGGGGAGCCCGGTTTATGGGCATGTCCAGGCGCGTCTCAGCTGCCGGCGGGATATAGGGACAGCAGCGGGGGAGGGGAACAGTTTTTTTTAGCGGGAGAGGATGGGGGTGTAGACGTGGTGGATGTCGCCGACAATGAGGGTGATGGGCACGAGGGAGGGGCTGCCCGTGACGGGGTGTCCATTGGCGGCAGCGGTCAGATGGAGCGAACCCAGGGAGAAAATGCCTGCGTCATAAAGCTGCTCAGGCGCTATGGTGGTGGCGGCAGCGCCACCAGGGGGCAGCGCGCCATTTGTTTGCGACAGATTAACCGCAGGGGGTGGGTCAGCCTGCCAGGTGAGATGTTCGTCCCCCAGATTTTGCAGGGAGAGGTTGTGAGCCGGGGGGACGGCAGCCCCTACTTGCTGGAACAGGTGAATGGCGCTGGGGGTAAAGGTGATGTGGGCCGGACGCTGCAAGGAAGCGGTGCGCTGCGGGTTTTGTTTGAACATGGGCCAATCCGCTTTGATAGCGGACTGGGGCAGGTCAAAAACATATAGTTTGCTGTTTTGCACAACCAGTTCTAACCGCCCATCGCCGTCTATGTCCCCCACGGCGGGATTGTTTAAGAGTGAGCCAAAAGCATAGTAAATGGGGAGGGTGTTGTGGGGAAAGTTGTCGCCCGTTAACTGCTGCCCGTTGCCATCCACAATGGTGGTGGTCCAACTGTTGTTGAGAAAGATTTCCATGAAACCGTCGCCGTCGTAATCCGCCAGGACAGCGCTGTCGGCAAACTGAGCGCCTGTCTGGCCCTGTTCGCGGCGCGGCGTCATGGGAAAGCCGGGCACGGGTTGGCCGCTGGCAAAGAAGGCGTAGATTTTAGAGTCGAAAGCGGGGATGATGATTTCGGGGGCGGCGTTGCCGGCAATGTTGCCCACAGCCGGCGATCCGGGGACTGCGCCACCTAAGGAGACGGGCCAACCAGGCAGGCGGTTGCCGGCATGATCCCAGGCGTGCAAAGCAAATCCATCCGTGGGGTGCGACGGGCTGTGGTTGTAATAGTAGGTGCCTGTGGCTACAAAAATTTCCGCATAGCCATCTCCATTCACGTCGGCAGCGGCGGGGGAAGATTGCACCGTTTCTAACACGTATTGGGGAAAGCCGGGCACGTAAGCGCCGCCAGCGGTTACGCCGTAGAGGGAACCGCCGCAGTAACCGGCAAGCCCGCCAGGGGGAGCGGCGTAAGGGCAGGTCCAACCCTGGGCGTCGCCGCCAAAGCGGCTGTCGTAGCTGCCTTCGTCACTGCCAATGAAAATGTCTGGCTGACCGTTGCGATCCACGTCCACCAGGGCGGGCGAACTCCAGATAGTGTCTGTCAGGCGCCCCACCAGGTCGGGCCAGGTGGGAAAACGGCTGCGGTGGTAGCTGTCGGGCGGGAAACCCGGCAGCAGGGAGCCATCGGGATTCCAGGCGTAGATGCGTTTGTCGAAACTGCCGGCAACAATTTCCAGTTCAGGGTCATTATCCAGGTTGCCCAGAGCGGGTGAACTGAAAACCGTGTCGCGGCAGTTGTCGCCATTCTGGTCTACGCTGAGGCGAGGCCAGCCAGGGCGGACAGCGCCCGTGTGTTCCAGGATAATTACGCCGCCGTGGTGGGTGAAAGAACAGCCATCGTTGGTATACCCCACGCCGACGACAATCTCGGACCAGCCGTCGCCGTCTATATCGCCAACAGCGGGAGAGGCGCTGATGCTTTGTGTGCCGGCACTCATGCCAAACGCCGGGGCGGTATCTACAGCCCACAAAATAACGCCGTCATGGCGAACGGCTACCACGTATCCTTTGTTGGTCGCCGCCACCACATCCGGGTAGCCATCAGCGTTGACGTCCACCAGGGCGGGCGAGCTTTCCTGGCAATCCTTGACGCCGTTGTTGCACGTCTGGCTAAAGGCGGACAGGTCTACCTCCCATTGGCGGGGAGCCAACCCCAACATGGCTTCCGTCTCGGAATAGAGCGCAGCGGCGGCAGCGAACAGAAACAGGGTCAAACTGATAAATAGAGCGGTTCTAAAGAGGCGCATGTGACCTGAGCGATAGATGACGCCGGCCCAGTCGGGCGCAGCTAAAGTGAAAGACCCACCAATACAAAGTAGAGCAGCGGCGGGCCAGACACAATGGGATATAGGTCATGCGCCAGATGGGGGGATTGGCTCGTCAGGTTGGCGCCAGCAAGGTGTGCAAAATGGCCTGGTATTGGGCCTGGATGACGGGCCAATGATAGGTGTGATGGACAAAGGCGCGTCCGGCTGCGCCTAACTGCTGGCGCAGCACAGGGTCAGCCAGCAGGCGATGCAGGGCGGCGGCGAATTCGTCGTAGCTGGTGTAGTAGAGACCGCCGTGGCTTTGCCGGCATTGGTGTTTCAACACCGCGCACTCCCCATTGACCAACACAGGCGTACCCACATGCCAGGCCTCCAGGCAGACAATGGACAGACTTTCATAAGCGGAAGGCATGACAAATACGGCGGCGGCTTGCATGGCGTCGTATTTATCCTGCTCAGGCACAAATCCCAGGGGAAGAACGTGCGCCTGCGTTGGCAGGCGCATGTGCGGCTG
>CAYQYJ010000246.1:0-6015 GCA_964421605.1 uncultured Ardenticatenaceae bacterium
GAGGCGGCGCTCGATGACGCCGTAACGACAGATATAGACGCTATCTATGTGGGCAATATGCTGGCGGGGAGTTTGAGCCACCAGGATCATCTAGGAGCGCTTATTGCCGATTTTGCCGGCATGCGCGGCCGCGAAGCCATCACCGTTGAAGCCGCCGACGCCTCTGGCGCTGCCGCCTTGCGCCAGGCCGTCCTGGCTGTGGAGAGCGGTCTGGTGCGCACCGCTCTGGTAGTGGGCGTGGAGAAAATGACCGACCAGACAGGCAGCGTCATTGGCAAAGCCCTGGCGACCACCCTGGATCAAGATTACGAAGCCGTACAAGGCGCTACGCCCGCCGCCCTGGCGGCGCTCATGATGCGTCGCTACATGCACACCTATGGCGTAGAACTCGCCGATTTTGCCGGATTCAGCGCAAACGCCCACCAAAACGCCGCCCACAACCCCTATGCCCTGTTTCGCCAGCCGCTGCCGCCAGAGCGATTTGCGGCAGGAACGCTGGTAGCCACGCCCGTGACCTTGTTCGACCAGGCCCCTCTGGCGGATGGCGCGGCGGCCTTGATCGTCACCGGCAGTGAACGCGCTCAGGATATGTCCCCGCAGCCGGTGCGCATTGCCGGCAGCGCCCTGGCTACCGACACCCTGGCGTTACACGACCGCCGCGACATCTTGTGGCTGGCGGCGGCAGCGGCAAGCGCGCAGAAAGCGATGAAAAATGCCGGCATCGCCCCCGCCGATGTCCATCTCTTCGAACTCCACGACGCCTACACCATCCTGGCTGCCCTCTCCCTGGAAGCGTGCGGCTTTGCCCCACGTGGTCAGGGGTGGCAGTTAGCCCGCGAGGGGCAGATTAGCCGGGATGGGCGCATTCCCATCAGCGCCTTTGGCGGGCTGAAAGCGCGCGGGCACGCCGGCGGGGCCACTGGCGTTTATCAAGTCGTCGAAGTGGCGCGGCAATTGCGCGGCGAGGCGGGCGAATGCCAGGTTCCTGGCGCGCGCGTGGGTCTGGCGCAGAACCTGGGGGGCAGCGGTGGTACTGCGGTCACCCACGTCCTCACCATTGACGAACTTTGAGGGTCGCCAACAGGCTAGAATGATAGGTTTTGACAGACATTTCCCTTGCCAATGGGAGTTTCTGAAGGGTTTGGTGTGGATAATACAAACGTGTAGGATGCAATCAGTATAGATTTTGTCATCCTTATATCGAACCTAGGAGTAAGAAACACCATGGAAGTCTCACGTCATTGGCGACTCAGAACACAACGATACAGCCTGGTAGGGGAAGTATGCCCTAACTGTGGCGTCAAGCTTTTCCCGCCACGTGACGTCTGCCTGGAATGCGAAGCGCCAGCCAAAGAGCTTTTCACTTTTACTGGCCTGGGCGAAGTCTATTCTTATACCACCATCTATGACGCCCCCGCCGGCTTTGAGCGTTACGTCCCTTATACAGTCGCCCTGGTTAAACTGGCGGAAGGTCCGCTGGTGACTGCCCAATTGACCGACGTAGCCGCGGAAGATGTACAAATGGGCATGTCCGTGGAAATGGTCACGCGCAAACTCACCGAAGACGGCCCTGAAGGCATGATCGTCTATGGCTACAAATTCCGACCTGTCAGCCTGACAGCTTGATTTGCCTTTCACGAGAACTTGACAAAGGCTGGCCCTGATTCAGGGCCAGCCTTTTTTTATTTACCGCGTGAGACGCCCGTTTGCCATAGGGAGCGCATCCTGGCTCTTACCCGCGCAACCCAGCCCATTGCGCCGCAGCTCCCCATCTTTCTGGTCAGTCCCTACGCACCGCCTGAGAGACTGCAAAAGTCTCCAAGACTTTTGTACTCTAGTAACCGGTAACTCCGTCGGTAATACCCCTGTAACTTCCCCTTAACTCCATCGAAAGAAATCCCAGGCAGACTGTAAGCCGTCAAGCAAGTTGGTAGCAGGTGCGGCGCGTCTGAGAGGAGCGGCGTACCTCTCACAAAAGGAGAACAGTGATGTTTGTTACGCCCAACTACGAAGCCTGGTCTAACTCTACGCCTATCAACTTACCCGGTCGCCCGGCCAGGCAACGCTACACCCCTCCACAGCGTTATACATTTCGTAAAAGCGCCATGAGCAATCTGTCGCCAATAGATCAGGTCTTGTTTGAGCGCTTCGGTCAAGGAACTATTGTTCCCGTGCCCTACGACTGCATCCACCACGCCTTTGAAACGCAGGCAGCGGCGCAGCCGCGCGCCATCGCCGTACAGCACCTGAACGCTTCTATCACCTACGCGGAATTGGAGCGGCAAGCGAACCGGCTGGCGGCGCTGCTGGCGCAGCATGGCGTTAAGACAGGTGATAACGTGGCGCTCTTTTTGCAGCGTTCTATCCCTATGGTAGTGGGCATCATGGCAGCTTTGAAAGCGGGGGCTTCTTACGTCCCGCAACATGCCGGCATCACGCCTGAAGCTCACCTCAAGTATGTTTTACAAACAGCTTCTATCAAGGTCGTCTTGACGCTTTCCCATTTACAGCATCTGGTTCCGGTTCCCGAAGGCGGCATTTGCCTGGCGGTGGATGAGATTATGCAGATGCCTTTTGCTGATGATGCCGAATCTGCCGCGCCGTTTACCCCAGCGCGGCCTGTCGGCCGTGACAACGTTTGCTTCATTATCTTTACGTCGGGGACAACGGGAACGCCTAATGGCGTGCAAGTGACCCATGGGAATGCCGGCAACATCCTCCTCACCGCGCCCGGCAATCTGGGGATGCGCCCAGGCGTCAAAGTGGGACAAATCCTGAACATTGCCTTTGACATGGCTGCCTGGGAAATCCTGGGCAGCCTGGCGAATGGGGCCACCCTGGTTATTCGTGGCCGGGACTTCATGGAAACTGCCAGACAGGTAGACGTGCTCATTTCCACCCCTTCCATCCTCAATACCTTTGATGCAGACCAATGTGGCAACGTCAAGGTAGTGGCGGTGGCTGGCGAACCATGCCCGCGACCGCTGGCGGACAGATGGGCCTCGTTCTGCACCTTCTACAACGCCTGTGGCCCCACAGAAACAACCATTGTGAATACGATGCAGGATTACCGGCTTTGGAACGAGTGTCTGACCATTGGCAAACCAACACCCAACAACACAGTTTATATCCTTAACGAGAATTTGCAGCCCTGCGCCATTGGTGAAGTGGGCGAGATGTGGGCTGGTGGAGATTGCGTTTCTGCTGGCTATATCGGCAATGACAAACTTAACCGCGAACGGTACAGGCCAGACCCGTTCCTAGGCCATGACCGCCTCATGTTCCGCACGCGCGATCTAGGTCGCTGGACGCCTGATGGTGAACTGGAGCATTTAGGTCGCACCGACGACCAGGTGAAGATTCGCGGTTTTCGCGTGGAATTGGACTCCGTATCAGCCGTACTGGAATCGGTTCCGCCCTGCAAGCGCGCCGCCACACTGAAACTGGACAACAGCAGTCTCGTCGCTTTTGTGTCTCCACAAACAGTTGACGTGGAAGAGGCGCGTCAGGCAGTAGCCGCTGCCTTGCCTTACTACTGCACGCCTAAGTTTGTGCTGGCGCTGACCGAACTGCCCCTGACCAGCCGCGGCAAGATTGACAAGCAGGCGCTCATGCGCCTGGCAGTAGTCCATGAGGCGTCCCAGGCGATGCCGGCAGAATTGCTGGGGGTGACGCCATGTTGAGAAGTTTTGCCAATGCAGAACTACCACGCCAACGCCTGGCGGTGCATGTATCTGCCAGAGAAGGAGACCTGCCTCCGCAGCAAGGTCTGTTAAAACGGTTGGGCCGGCATCCCGCTCTGATGCACTATAACCGGTTGATTGCGCTGGTACTCCTGGTCAATTTGGGCGTCCTCGGCTTTGGCCTGACGCCGCCGGGCTGGCTGGACGGCAGCATCTCGCTGCATACGCTCTCCAACCTGGTGCTGGCAAACTTTTCCCTGGCGATTTTGATTCGGCAGCAACTGGTC
Organism: uncultured Ardenticatenaceae bacterium; assembly: GCA_964421605.1. GTDB lineage: Bacteria > Chloroflexota > Anaerolineae > Promineifilales > Promineifilaceae > JAGVTM01. The sequence goes on from CAYQYJ010000246.1 coordinate 3,971, forward strand.
ATCAATCTCCTGTTCAAACTGGCGACGAGCGCGCCCACGCATTGGCCTTTGTCTATTCGCTGGATTTTGGGCAAGGTGTATCACTTTGGCGGTCTGCACGTGGGCGGCGCGATTGCCGGCACGCTCTGGTTTGTCGCTTATGTGGTTTCGTTGACGGTCCATCTGGCGCAGGGGCGGGTTGGGGTGTCGCTAGCGACGGCGGCCACAGCTTATGGGTTGGTACTGGTGTTGGTTTTAATGGTGGGCATGGCGCTGCCGGCATTTCGCGCCCGCCATCACAATCAATTTGAACTATCCCACCGCTTGGGCGGCTGGACGGCTCTGATTCTTTTCTGGACACAAAGCCTGCTGTTTATCAACGACCAACGCGGGGCCGCGCCCTTTGGCAGCGCTCTGCTGGCGGCTCCCGCCTTCTGGATGCTGCTGATCCTGACCATTAGCATTGCTTTGCCCTGGCTGCGGCTGCGCAGAGTCCCCGTACACGTTGAAAGCCCTTCTTCCCACGTGGCTCTGGCGCGCTTTAACTACGGCGTGACCCCCTTCGCCGGCTCATCCACGACTCTTAGCCGCAGCCCGTTGACTGAGTGGCACGCTTTTGCTAACGTGCCGGCCCCTGGCAAGGAAGGATTCCGCCTGACTATCTCCCGCGCAGGGGATTGGACAGGTGACTTTATTGACGACATGCCCGCACACGTATGGGTAAAGGGCATTCCCACAGCCGGCGTGGGCAACATTGACAGGCTGTTTAAGCGGGTGGTGTGGGTGGCTACGGGTAGCGGCATTGGCCCTTGCTTGCCGCATCTGTTGGCGCAGGAAGTGCCGGCATCTCTCGTCTGGTCAACCCGCACCCCTCGCGAAACCTATGGCGATGCCCTGGTAGATGAAATCCTCGCCGTGCAGCCGGACGCCCTCATCTGGGACACCAACGAACATGGTCGCCCCGACCTGGTGAAGCTGGCTTACGACGCTTACAGAGCGTTCGACGCCGAAGCCGTCATTTGCATTTCCAACAAGAAGCTTACCTGGCAGGTCGTTTACGGTCTGGAAAGCCGTGGCATCCCCGCCTATGGCGCCATCTGGGACTCCTGAGGCGAACCATGACAGGGAACATCACAAATTGCGCAGAACCTGTCCTGAGTTTGCCGAAGGATGACGCAGATTGCAGGATGGCCCTACTGTAGCCCGATTTTCCCCAATCGGATGGGCGATTTTGGAAAATCACCCTACTTATTACGGAGGAAGAAACTATGAGTATCCAAATCGAACGCCAGGATCGCGTCGTTGTGGTGCGGCTGAACCGCCCGCAGGTGTTGAACGCGCTCAATTCGGAAGTGATGCGGGAAATGGTAGCCGCCATGCAGCCGCTGGACCGCGACCCGGAAGTGGGCTGCTTTGTGATTACGGGCAGTGAGCGCGCCTTTGCCGCCGGCGCAGACATTAAGGAACTGGCCTCCAAATCCTATATGGAGATGTTCCACGAAGATTTCTTCGCCGGTTGGGATGCCTTTGCCGCGCTGCGCACGCCCAAGATTGCCGCTGTATCTGGCTACGCTTTGGGCGGCGGCTGCGAGTTAGCCATGATGTGCGACATGATTTACGCTGCCGACACCGCCCGCTTCGGGCAGCCCGAAATCAAGCTGGGCCTTACGCCTGGCATGGGTGGCTCGCAGCGGTTGACAAAGCTGGTCGGTAAGGCCAAAGCCATGGACATCCTGCTGACAGGACGGACAATGGACGCCGCGGAGGCAGAGCGGGCCGGGCTAGTGGCGCGCGTCCTGCCTGCAGACAGGCTGCTGGAAGAGACGCTGGCGGCAGCCAAAACGATTGCCGCCTATGGTAAGACAGCCGCCATGTTTGCCCGTGAAGCGGTAGAGCGCGCCCTGGAAGTCGGTTTACGCGAAGGAATCCTGTTCGAGCGCCGTACTTACTACGCCCTATGGACCACCGCCGACGCCCGTGAAGGGATGCAGGCTTTTCTGGAGAAGCGCCCACCCCAATTTACGGGGCGATGAAAAAATGTGTTAAGCTATGGCGGTTTGAAAAGG
>CAYQYJ010000247.1:0-5995 GCA_964421605.1 uncultured Ardenticatenaceae bacterium
CCCACAAGTTCTGGCCCGCCGTCAGCCGTATTGACAACGTCTATGGCGACCGCAATTTGTTCTGTATTTGCCCACCCATCGCCGAATATGCCTGATCGCTCCCGCGTCGTAACCGCACAGCCACTAGCGGCTAACAGCCGCTATTAGCGCAACTTCTCTTCGGTAACGGGCAATTTTTGGCGCATATGCGCCAAAAATTGCCCGTAAATAGAGGTGTCAGCCCCACCTCTGGCGGGGCTGACGCCCACCACGATTAAGTGCAGCGCTACCGAACTTCTCACTACTGTGCTATTACGGAGAAAGCCATGGAATATCGTTCAACGCCTGTCACCATGTGGTTTGACGTCAGGCTCGTTATGCGACCATCTCTCATTCACGGCATTGGCGTATTCGCCACCCATACCATAAAGGCAGGTGAGCGCCTGATGGAGGTGTCCGGTGGCATTGTCTACACCTCGCAGGATTGGCGCACAGGGAAGGTACGGTTGGCGGCTGAACAGTACAACGAAGGACAGCTTGACACAGATCTCTTCATCGCCACCCCAAAAGCGCTTGACTATTACGTTAACCATTCGTGCGACCCCAATATGTTAAGCTGTACCGCCCAACGCGACATTCAGGCAGGCGAAGAAATAACCACCGACTTTGCTTATTGCGAAGCCAGCCCCGGCTACCTCCTGGAACCATGCGCTTGCGGTTCTGCCCTCTGTCGCGGGCGCGTCACAGGCAATGACTGGCAAATACCAGCGCTTCAGAATCGCTACCAGGGTCACTTCACCCCTTATATCGAGCGTCTGATCCGCGACAGGCACAGATTATCCCTCCAACCGTAGGACAATTTGCCAAATTATCCCCCATTCGCCGAATTGTCCTCAATTCGCTGAGTCGTCCCCGCTCATTGCCCAACTAATCCCTGCCAGCATCCGCCCGCCCCTCCTCCCCCCTCTCCGTCCATCAAGTGACTTTAGTCACCGGCTAGTGGTGACTATTGTAACTTTGCCGGCATCCCCACCTGATTACCATAATCTATAATCATCACTGCCCCCACGTGCCCGCATCCCCACACCGGCACAGCCAACTATTCACCCCACAGCCCTCTGCTTATTATTCTTTCTAACCGATTGGTAAGGCATACCCCAGTTCCAGCCGAAATCTGAAACCTGGGAAGGAGAATATATCATGCAGACCAGACGTATCGTTATCTATGTTTCCGCTACCGAACTGCCCCGGCGACAACAGATAGAACTCACCGTCAGCCGCGTCTTAGTCACCTATGATCAATTCTTGCTGGCTGAAGCCACAGAAGCCCAAATTCAAACCTTGCAGCGTCAGGGCTTTGTCGTGGAGGAACAGGCCGCAGCCCACATGATCCGGCTGCGGGCCGTCGAATTCGACACTGCCACAGATGCACCCCATTTGACCGCCCACGCCGCCCCCAATGGCGCGCACGCCAATTACTGGCTGGTGCAGTTCGTGGGCCCCGTCAAACCTGAATGGGGCGCAGCCATCCGCGACCTGGGCGGCGTCCTGCACGACTACGTGCCCGAAAACGCCTACCTGGTGGAAATGACCGCCGGGGTCAAAGAAGCTGTAGCCAGCTTAAATTATGTCAACTGGGTTGGTCCCTACCAGCCCGCCTACAAAATCAGCCCCCTGCTGCGGGGCCATCGCCGCCGCGCCGCCGCCAGCGAACTGGATTCCCTGGCAGTCGCCGTAGACAGCTTTGCCCCCGTTCCCGAAGGCAACGTCTCTATTGTCCTGCACCACGCCAGAGATAAGGCTAAAGTCGTCCGCCTCATCACGCGCCTCGGCGGCGTCATCGTGGAGCAAACGGGTGTTACCATCCGCGCTTCCCTGGACCTGGCGCACATAGACCAACTCTCCCGCCTGCCGGAAATCAAATGGATTGAGCCATACAGCCAGCCAGTCCTCGCCAACAACGTCGCCGCCTCGCTCATCAGCGTCCAGGAAGTGTGGGATGAACACGGTCTCAACGGCGATGGTCAGATCGTGGCCGTCGCCGACAGCGGCCTGGACACAGGCGTCAATAACGCCACCCTGCACGACGACTTTGAGGGGCGGATTGTCGCTATCTATGACCGCGCGGGGGATGGCGCCAACGATGTGGCTTCCGGGCACGGCACGCACGTCTCTGGTTCAGTGCTGGGCAATGGCAGCCGCTCCAATGGCGCTATTCGCGGCATGGCTCCAGCAGCCCGGCTGGTGTTCCAGGCTATTGGCAACCAGTTCGACAGCCTGACTGGCATACCTGCCGACCTGAACCAACTGTTCCAACAGGCGTACAACGACGGCGCCCGCATCCACACCAATAGCTGGGGCAACCATCTGCATGGTCAATATACCGTTGAATCTGAAGATATTGATCAGTTCATCTGGAATCACAAAGACATGGTGATTCTCTACTCCGTAGGCAATGATGGCTTAGATGCCAATGGCGACGGTATTGTGGATGCGGATTCGCTCAGCTCCCAATCCAGCGCCAAGAACTGCATTTCTGTGGGCGCTTCAGAGAACAATCGCAGCACGGGCGGCTATCAAGGGACCTATCACGACTACTGGCCCACGGACTACCCCGCCAATCCCCTCCGCAATGACACGCTATCTGACGACCCGGAAGGAATGGTCGCCTTCAGCAGTCGCGGCCCAACAGATGATGGCCGACCTAAACCCGACGTCGTTGCCCCTGGCACAAACATCCTGTCCGTGCGCTCCAGCGCCGCTTCGGGTACTGGTTGGGGCTTGTTGCCCGCCGCCGATCCCAATCGCAACTTCTACATGTACATGGGCGGAACCAGCATGGCGACCCCCATCACTGCCGGCACAGTCGCCCTCATTCGCCAATTCCTGACCCGCGTTCACCTGCTCAACAACCCATCGGCGGCCCTGATTAAGGGGCTGCTACTGCACGGAGCTATGCCCATGCTGGGGCAGTACACGCCAGCCGAAGTCGGCGCTGTGCCCGACAACAATCAGGGCTGGGGGCGCGTCCACCTGTGCAACGCCCTCTTCCCCCCTTATCCCGTGCATTACTGCTTCTTCGATGACGCCGCGCTGGCTGTCGGCACGGGGCAGCAGCGCGATTTCACCGTCCAGGTGGTTAACAGTTCGATTCCCTTCCGCGCCACCTTGACCTGGAGCGATCACCCCAGCAATCCAGCCGCAGGCGGCGGGCTGGTGAACCAACTGCGTCTATCCGTCATAGCTCCTAACGGTGTGGTCACCCAGGGCGCGCCCGCCAACAACAACGTGCAGCGCGTGCTGCTGAACAATCCCCAGACGGGAACGTACACGGTGCGCGTCACAGGCATTAATGTCGCCACGCAGGCGACCACTGGCGCGCTGCAAGACTTTGCCCTGGTGGTCAGCGCCGGGCTGGCATTCGTTGATCTCTACATTCGGGACAACAATGCGGACACAGGCATGGAACCATCGCTAGGCACGCTCTATCTGTCGCCCGACATCTGGGTCAGCCTGACCAACGACCCGGCCACCTCAGTACCCAACCCCGAATATGGTCAGACCAACTATGTGTTTGTGCGCACGCGCAACCGCGGTTCGCAGGCAGCCAACAACGCCCAGCTCAAGCTGTATTGGGCAAAAGCCGGCACGAACCTGGGCCAGGCCTATTGGAAGACAGATGGGATCAAAGTAAACGGCGCAGTGGGCAACGTACAAACCATCAATGTGCCGGCACACAGCGCCAGCGGCGATGGTGAAGTAGTCACCGTCTTTACCTGGGAACCGCCCAATCCAGCCAACTACCAGATTGAGCCGGGTCACTTCTGCCTGTTTGCCACCGTTGATCATGCCGACGACCCGCTGCGGCAGCAAGATGTGTCCGCCGTAGGTTGGGAGGATAACCTGGCCTGGAAGAACGTCAACGTGCAAGACGTGATGCTCAATGCGGAAACCAGCCTGGAGTTTTACGTGGCTGGGCTGCCGCACGCTTCGGCGGTGGCTGATCTGCACATTGACCGTCGTGAAATGCCGGCAGGCGGCACAGTCCGCATCAAACTCCCCACCCGCTACGTAGACGAAGGCACGCCCGTTAACTTGCAGCAAGTGTGGCTGTCGGAGGGCGGGCGCATCTGCGAAATGCAAGTAGTCGCCCCCACCACCGCCGACCTGCGCCAGTTCAACCTGAAGCCAGGCGAAAACACCCTTGTGCGGCTGGAAGTCAGCCTGCCCGAACATGCGCCCGACGGCGAACTGTTCCCCGTTTATGTGGAGCAACGCGTCAACGGCGCGCTCACCGGGCGCGTGACATTAGTAGCCCGCACCGTAGGCACGCCTGCTTACGTGGCTAACCAGCGCAGCGGTGAGATTCACCTGGCAGACTGCGATTGGGTCAAAAACATGTCGCCGCGCAACAAAGTGCCATACAACGACATCGAAACAGCGCTGCGGCGCGGCTACAACGGCTGCCGCTTCTGCCTGCCGGAGCAAGATCGCGGCTAATAGGGACGTTGAATTGCCCGAATCCTGTAGGAGAAGGCAAGTATAAAAGTCGAGGGCAGCCGTTATAGGGCTGCCCTCGCTATTTCGCAAAATCACAAAACAAACCAGAAAAGTGACGCGCCTGATTAACGGTCAATCCTGCAACGCCCATACGCTGCCGGCATAAGCGTTCCACCCTAAAACGATCACCCGACCATTGGGGTCGCGCATATAGCAGGTGTGCGCGGAATAGGTCTGCTGCTGTTCGCATTGGAAAGAGGTGTTAAACCCGAATTCTGGCGCAAGAGCCCAACCAAAAGCTGTTCGCATATCCGTGTCAAGCCCATTCACTTCGTTACGCCAGATCAAACCAAACCCGCTAACAGGTTCGTACTGACCAGGAGGCGGCGTCTCCCCAACGCGGTTATCAGGCGAAGCGCCGGGCTTCAATACCAGCGGCCCAACGGTTCGGTACACCTGGCGCGAGTCAGATGGGTATACGCCCGCCTTAAAGAGCAGGAAAAAAACGTCCATCGTCTCTATCCAGATCATCTGTCCCTGGGCAAACGGTTGCGCAGCCGCATACGAGACGAGGGCGTCGGCTTCCGGGCAAACGCCCGGAGGATTGGCAAAAAACCACTCGTACACACAGGTGATTGGCGTGTTGGTGGGAACAGCTGGGGCAACAACCGTGGCAGTGGCAGCGGGAGAGGGGGCAGCCGTCGTGGCAGTGGTGGGCGTTGGCGTACTCCCAGCCGGCGCCTGATCCTCCGTTATAGGCGACGCAGCAGTAGGCGATGGGGAAATCAGCGGCGCTGGCGAAACCAGCGCCACAGCAGTCTGGATAGGGACAGGGGTAACCTGGCTGGTCTGTACTGGGGACAAAGCATAAGTGGCTATGACGGAGGCTGTGGGCAAGCTATCTGCCGGCGCTCCCCCACAACCAGAAACAAGCCAGACCAACAAAGCAAGCAAAAAAATGATAGGAACAACTTTTAACGTCATATGGGTAACGGTGAGACCGGCGAATCTTCTGTCTGGGCAATCATACGACACCGGGCATATACGAATTCGGGATCGAGATCAACGCCATCATCCCATTCAATCGTGTCAAAAACGACCCGCACGCGCTTAAAACGTTCATACTCCCTTATCGCTCAGAAAACGCCGAAATCAAAATAGGGCATTCATATCCAGAATGCTTTCTTCCCCATTGTCGAACTCGATAGCAAGGGTGAAGTCTTTGTTTGGTTCTACTTTTACCACGGATGGATACATACGCGCTACCGGCTACCGTCCTGTCAAACGTAAAATGAGGGGGGGGCGCATCCTCCTATGCGAACTCCGCAGCGCTCGTTTACTTGACTACGACAGTTCTGCAAACAAATCCACCAGATTGCCATCCGGATCGACAACCACCGCATAACGTTGTCCCCACAAAGCGTTCCACGGCGCCTTGTGCCCCACATACCCACTTTGAACCACGCGCTCATACAAGGCATCCACCGCTGCCGGGCTTTCGCACTTAAACGCCAAC
>CAYQYJ010000248.1:0-5984 GCA_964421605.1 uncultured Ardenticatenaceae bacterium
TTGTGCGGTGAGCAGGCGGAGGAAGAGGGACGTCTTGTCTCCGTTTGCGGCGGCGGCGGCGATCAGGTCGTAGCCGTGGGTGTAGGTGAAAATGTAGCTGCGGAACAGGGGGCTGGTGAAGAACTGAAACCCCTTGGCGGCTCTTTCGGGTGAGGACAGGCCATAAGTGACCATGTAGTCCAGCGCCTGTTCGCGGTTGATCTGACCCGTATGGTACAGAATGGCGGCGTTGGCGCTGACGCTGCGTAGATTGTGGCTGGCTTGCGCAATGCGCTGCATCTGGTCGGGCGGTTCGGGCGTGATGTGGGCTGCCGGCATTAAATGCGCCACCGTCCAGGCAAAGTGCGTCTCGTCGGGGAAAATGATCTCCAGGGCTGTGGTGGCAATCCCTTCGGCAATGACGGCGGCGGGGGAGTGCAGCAAGAAACTGGCTTGCTCGCCATATCCCTGTTCTTGCCACAGGCGTTTTTCCTTCAAAATGCCCTCGGTATGGTGGCCCGGATACCCCTCATGGGCAAACGTGTTCAGCAGACCGAGGGCGGAAATGGGGATGTCGGTGTTAAACTCGATCAGGGAGCGCCCATTGCCCAGGAACCAGTTGTAAGCCCCCCAGGGTTGCTGCGAAACCAGCCTGATCTCGATGTCTTCGTCGGAAGGTAGCTCTATCAGGCTTCGGGTACGCTGCCGGCATTCTGCCCGCGCCATTTCCAACAAAGGCAGCACTTGCGCCGTTTCCAATTGATACCGCTGCCGCCGCGCCTCCGTTCGTTCCGCCAGCGAACCGCTGCCTGGCAGCAGCGTATCCAATTCCTGGTGCGCCGCCGTAAAGATCGCTTCCTCCGTCAGCGTTGGCTGAATGTCATAGAGGCGGGATACTTCTTCGATATAGCCAAATGTTTCCCCATTCAACAGGCGCAGCGTTGTCTCAATGGCCCGCAGCGTGGCTGTCAGATAGGCATGGCGCGCGGCGTCCGCGGTAGGAATGCTGGCTTGCAATGCGGCGCAATCGTCGAGCAAAGCCGCTGGTGGGCGTTTCGGCGCGGCATTGACCCGCTCCTTCAGCGCTGGCGGCCCCAAATAAGCGTCAATATAGCCAGGAAAGTGCTTCTCAATTTCCAGCGTCAGCGTCAAATACGCCTGGTCAAAATGCAATAGTGTCATGGCGTAGAGTCCGCTTTGTTCTCAGCCAGTAAAGCTAAAAATGCAGCAGGTTGAATGACGGGGATCAATCCCCTGGAAAAGTCGCGTGGATTACGGGTAACAAGGTAATCAACGTGAACCTGAATAGCCGCAGCCATCTGAACAGCGTCTTCAAAGTCCTGCCAGCCCCAGTATAGCGCCTGTCTGATGACATTTTCATCTACTGCTGCCACCGCAAAGACATCCAGGAATTGAGAGACAATAGCTGCTGCTGTTTCACGGTTTCGCAGACGGGTTGTCAAATAGAAAAGGGTGGTAATGCTATGGGCAGCCAGCCAGCCATCGGCCTCTTGACGTACAATGGCGTCCAATGTACGAGCAGATTCGTCATAGAATGGCTGGCGATTCTGAGCGACATCAATGATTACGTTCAAATCCACTAATACGCGAAGTTTACCCACCGTATTTTCTCATCAGATAGTCGCCATATTCTTGCTCAATGTCAACCGCTGCCGGCAGAATCCCCGTCAACTGGTGTACTAGCGGCGTATGTTTTGTCTCTTCAGCCTCTTCCCTTTTTTCTGTTAGATTATGTAAGAAAGCTTCCACCAATGCTGAGATAGAGATGTTATGTCTATCAGCATAATGTCTGGCTCCTTCAATAACCTGTTTATCCAACCGTAATGTTAGTTTCTTTTTTTCCTGGATAGCCATGTTACGCACCTGCCTCTTGCCGTACAGTTTACCATAGAAATGTACGGCAATCAACACATACATCGCTCTGCTAATCATATTCGCCATAGTTGACAGGGTCGGCGAACAGATCGCCGGGGGCGAGATTGTCCAGGCGCGCCTGTCCCAGCTTTTGCAGATAAGCGGCGCGGTCGGGCAGGTCGTAGACCCACTCTTGCAGCCACGCTTCCGTGCCCGCCTGTTCGCGCGAGATTTCTTCCCATTCCAGATAGAACTGGTTATCGCGATCGTAATACCCCTGAGCATAGCTGGGGTGCGCCCCGTAAGGTTCGTGGACGACGGCGTTCACAATCAGGCCAGGGATGAGGGTGCGGTTAGGGTCGCGGCGGATAACGTCTTCGCTGACGATTTCTTCCACGACGACGATAACGTGTTTGCCGGCAAACGCCGCCTCTTTCTGCGCTCCCAACAAACCCCACAACTGCGTGTTACCTTGTTCGTCTGCCCGCTGCGCGTGGATAAAGACCACGTCTGGATTGAGCGGCGGCACCACGGCTATCGGCCCATCCCCATACGGACTGTCTACAAACTTGATTTGCGGGTTGGCTGCCGGCATATCCGTGCCAATGTAGCTGCGCAGCGGAAAGAACGGCAGGCGGCCCGCCCCCGCCACATAGCGCCCCACCATGCCAAAGTGGGAGTATTCCTCAATCGCCAGCGGGCGTGGGATACCCTTCTCTACAGCGCGGCGAATGGCGTGCAAATTGCCCACCCCCGGGTTGCCCATATAGCTAAAGACAAGACGCTCCGCCACACCCGCGGCGATCATCTGGTCATAAACCAGGTCGGGCGTCAGGCGGCATAGCGTCAAACGTTCTTTACGCTGGCGGATAATCTCGTGGGCGGCGGCAAAACAAATAAAGGCGGTAAAACCCTCAATGGCCACAACGTCCCCATCGTGGACATACTGGCTGACCGCCTCGGACATAGTGAGAACTTTGTTTGTTGCCTTCATCTACACCTTGTGGAGAGCAGGGGGAGAGCGTTTTCTGACAGCTTGTGCAGATTATGATCTGCACAAGCTGTGATTTGCTGGGGCTAATCAATGACAGTCTGGCTTTGTTCGTGCATGTATTGCTGCACGTAGTAAAGGCTGCCGCCCGCCTTGCCCGTGGAGCCGCTGCCTTTCCAGCCGCCAAACGGTTGGTAGCCGGGCCAGGCGCCGGTCGTGGCGCCCGTTTCGCGGTTGACGTAGAGAACGCCCGCTTCAATGTTGTCCAGGAACCATTGAACTTCGTCGTCGTCTTCGGAGTAGAAGCCAGCGGTTAAGCCATAGTCCACATCGTTAGCCATGACCATGGCGTCATCCAGGTCTTCAAACTCGCCAATGGTGACGATGGGCAGGAACATTTCCTCTTTCCAGAGGGCGTGATCATAGGGTAGATTGTCCACAATAGTGGGCGTTACGTAGTAGCCGTTCATGTCCAGCACTTTGCCGCCGTGTAAAACGTTGCCATGCGCCGCCAGGTCAGCGGCGAAGCGTTGGAAATCTTCAAAGGAACTTTTGTTGATGACGGGGCCCATCCAGTTGGACTTGATGGTGGGGTCGCCCACGTTGATCTTGCGCGTCAGGTCGAGCAGTTTGGCAACGAAGGCGTCTTTGACATCCTTGTGCACGAAGACGCGCGAGCAGGCGGAGCATTTTTGACCTTGCAGCCCAAAGGCGGAGCGCATGACGCCGATAGCAGCTTTATCCAGGTCGGCTTTGTTGCTGATGATGGTGGGATTCTTGCCGCCCATTTCGGCGATGCAGGGGCGGGGGTACTTGCCGGCAGCAAAACCGCGATAAATGCCCATGCCCACATCATAGCTGCCGGTGAAGGTGATGCCGGCAATATCTGGATGTTCCACAATTGTTTTACCGACTGTGCGCCCGCTGCCGGTGACAAAATTAAAGACACCAGCGGGAATGCCGGCATCGCGAAAACACGTGGTCAACAGCCAACCCGTATACGCCGTGTCCGTGGCGGGCTTAAACACCACTGTATTGCCTGCCACCAGCGCGCCGCCGCTCGGCCCGCCCGCCAGGGCAAACGGGAAGTTAAAGGGAGAAATGACCGCCCACACGCCATAAGGCTTGAGCACGCTGCGGTTATGATGGCGCGGCGATTCCTGCTTCATGGGCACAGAGAACCCCTCGTTCTCTTCCATCTGGTCACAGTAATAGCGGATCAGGTCTGCCGTTTCTTCCACGTCCCCCAGGGCTTCCAGCCGGTTCTTGCCCACTTCCAGGGTCATAATCGCCCCGATTTCAAACAAGCGGTCGCTGATCAGGTCCGCCGCCTGCCGCAGCAGCGCCACCCGCTCTTGCCAGGGCGTGTCCCGCCAGCCGGGGAAAGCCGCTTTGGCGGCGGCGACGGCATCGTTGGCGTCTTGTTCCACGCCGCTTTGGAAATGCGCCATCACTATGTCCAGGTTAGTGGGGCTGACTTTGGTAAAGGTTTTGGCGGCGGTGCGTTCTTCGCCGTTAATGTACATGGGGAATGTCTGGCCGAAATTGGCTTTGGCCTGGGCTACGGATTCATCGAAATATTGATCCAGCAGGGGGTTGGGGCTGGACAGCGTTGAATACGTAACCTTGATTTTTTCACGTTGCATCATGTTGCCTCCAAATGTGGGAATACGTAACGGAAAACTATTTTCCGCCTTAAACTCTTTTTCTTCTTAATGTTGCAGGCCCAATGGGGCGGTGGCAAGAAGTGTGTGCATATTATAGCCCAATTTGGCAAAGGGGAAACGCGACCGTTCAATCTGAATCTCGCCGATAAATACTTTCGGTGGACTTGTTTGTGTTACAATGTTGCCGGCAACTAACGCAATGCCTTGTTGGGAGATGAACGATGAATCAGTCGGACGAACTACAAAAGCGAATAACCGATTCCCTTCCCAGATGGATGGTGGAGCAGCCGCAAGTCCAGGAGCATCTGGCTATGGCGGTCCGTAAAGCCATGCCGCTTTCCCCCGTCACTTATGAGCAATTTCTGGCGTGGGCAGATGAAGACACATTGGCGGAATGGGTAAAAGGAGAAATTGTGATGACGTCGCCAGCCAGCTTTCGCCATCAAGACATCACCAATTTTTTGTTAAGCGTTATGAGACCGGTCATTGAGCAGCAGAAAGCGGGCAGGCTCATAAGCGCTCCTTTCCAGATGCGATTGGCAGAAAGCGGCAGAGAACCAGATCTGCTTTTTGTCGCCGAAAATCATAGGGAACGAATTCGAGATACCTACCTGGATGGTCCTGCCGATTTGGTGGTGGAGATTATCTCGCCCGAAAGCGTGGGGCGGGATCGGGGGCAGAAGTTTTATGAGTATGAGCAGGCAGGTATACCTGAGTATTGGTTGATTGATCCGTTGCGCAAACGGGCGGAGTTTTATCGGCTGGATGGCGAAGGGTGGTATCAGTCAGCCAGTGTAGACGCCGATGGTCGTTACCGCACGCCTTTGCTGCCCGGGTTTTGGCTGCAACCGGACTGGCTGTGGCAGGAGCCGCTGCCGGCAGTGCTGGACGTATTGCGACGGTTAGAAGCGATCTGAGCTGGCGGCGATGCAAACAGGTCAGAAGAGGGGAGAATAATTAATAGGTGAATTGCTGAATAGCTGAATTGTTAATTCAGGGGGCGTAAAGAGTTTGGGTGAGCTGGTAAGAGGGGAGGGAGAGGATGGTACATGCCGGCATCGTTAACCGCTGCCAGTAAGCTGCCACGTCAATCTCATTGTAGTGCGCCACAAACAGTGATAGCGCCGTGCCGTGGGTGACAATCGCCAACGTCTCATCAGGATAGCGGCTGACCAATGACGTAACTGCATGGTGAAAACGACGGCGCGTCTGATTAGCCGATTCTTCGCCAAAGACAACCGTATCCGGCTCCGCGAAGAGGCGCATCACCGCACCCTGGAACTCCGACACGCTGTCGAACCAGGGTACATGCTCGCGCAGGTGTTCGTGCAAATCCGGCGCAGCCGTGCAAGGCAGGTCGCCCAATGCGGCTGCCATAATCTGCCCCGTGCGCCGGGCTTTGGGTTCCTGACTGGTGATAAATCGGGTTGGCTGGTAAGGAGACAAACGATCAAGGGCAAACCTGGCGCATT
>CAYQYJ010000249.1:0-5949 GCA_964421605.1 uncultured Ardenticatenaceae bacterium
AATGTTCGACGGCAGTGGCCCGGATTTCCGCTGGGTCGTCGCTAAACAGACGGGCGGTTGTGCCTGAATAGGTGGGCGTCTGGGGCGGGGCAATCGGCAGCCGCGCAAAGAAGTCGCGCAGAGTGTCTTCAAATGCACCAAAAAGTGGCGTATGGTAGGCGCGGTCAAAAGGCAGCAGTTCATACATCATGCCTTTTTCGCGCATCAAGGCAATGGCTTTATCGGCGTCGGCTTTGCTGCCGGCAATCACCGTCTGGTGTGGGCAGTTATCCATGCCAATGTGCAAGTCGCCGCCAATGGCTTCAAGCACTTCTTGCACCTTTTCTCGCCCTGCGCCCACAGCCACCAGCACAAATGAAGGCACATTTTTCTCAGTTGCCACCTGGTCATAGCGGCGGCTGACATCTAGCAAAGAGCGGAAGAAATCGGCGTCATCCAGGGCGATAATGCCGGCAGCCCGCATAGCTGAATACTCGCCCGTGCTGTGACCTGCAATCACGTCAGGTTGGATTTCTAGCTGCCGCAGCAGCGTAAACAACGCCTGATTGCCCGTCAGCACGGCTTCAATGGCTTCGTCAATGTCCCACAACTTTTGCCCCAGGTCGCCCCGGCCAAATGGCCGCGGGAAAATAACGTCGCTGGGGACGTAGCCGCGCGGGTGCTCGTCATACATGCGATCAATGCGATCATAGCAGGCGCGTACTTCGGGAAAATGCTCACACAAATCCGCCAACATGTGCGGATACTGCGACCCTTCGCCAGGGAACAGGAAAGCCAGTTTTCCCGTGGGATAATAACGCTCCTCAAAATAATAGAGGCCGGCATTGGTGTCGCGAATGCGCTGGCGGTTGGGCTTTTGCAACTGCTCTTGCGCCCGCCCCAATTTTTCATTTAAGTCGGAAAGCGAATCAGCCACAATCGCCAGGCGCGCCGCCTTATCGTTCAAGCGGCTGTTGACGGTGTAAGCCAGGTCCACCAATGGCACGTTGATACCGCTGTTCAGATAACTTTGCAGGGCGGCGGCAGCCTGACTCAGACCAGCGCGGTCATCGGCTTCCAGTACAATAAGTTCGCTGTCCCAGTGGCGCATGAAACCGTCCATTGGCGCAAATTCAGGCACAGGATATTCTTCCATCACCACGTGGGCGTTGATGCCGCCAAAGCCGAAGGCATTGACGCCAGCCCGCCGCGGCGCGCTGCCGCGGTGAATCCAGGGGCGAGTTTCGGTGTTAATGTACAGCCCCGTTTGCTCTAAGGGCAGTTTCGGGTTGGGGTTCGCCACATTGAGGGTGGGGGGCAGCACTTTGTGATAGAGAGCCAGGGCTGTCTTCATGACGCCGGCTACGCCTGCCGCTGCCATGGTGTGGCCGATCATGCTCTTCACTGAGCCAATGGCGCAGTAGGGCGGGTGGTTCTCAATGACGGGGAAGAGGGGCTGCAGCGCTGTGATTTCAGACACATCCCCGGCGGTTGTGGCTGTGCCGTGAGCTTCGATCAGGCCAACGGTGGTGGAGTCAATGCCAGCCACTTCGTAGGCGCGGCTGACAGCCAGGCGCGCCCCTTCTGGGCGGGGGGCCAGTACGCTTTTAGCGCGTCCGTCGCTGGAAGTACCTACACCCTTAATCACCGCATAGACTCTGTCGCCGTCCCGCTCGGCATCCGCCAGGCGCTTCAAAACGAGGATGCCGATGCCTTCTCCCAAAATCGTGCCATCTGCCTCGGCGTCAAAGGGGCGGATAATCTCCGCGCGCGATAGGGCATTGAGATGGCTGAACAAAGAGAGAATGGGCACAGGGGTGGTCACGTGGGAGCCGCCGGCCAGGGCCAGGTCTGCCTGACCTGTCGCCAGGTTGGTGACGGCAATGTCCACCGCGATGAGGGAGGAAGCGCAGGCGGCGTCTACAGTATACGTGGGGCCCATCAGGTCGAGGCGGTTGGCAATGCGGCTGGCAATGATATTGGGCACGAGTCCCGGCGCTGATTCGGAGTCAAATGCCGGCAACTGCGACTTCAAATGCTGGCGAATAGTTTGCAGATCGTTGGGACTGTATTCGGGATGCAGCGTTTGCAGAATGCGCACAGTCTGGTCTACCACCATGCTGTGCTGCAGCATATTCATGTTACCTCGATTTAGATAGGTTCCCTTGCCCAGAATGACTGCCGTGCGCCGCCGTTCCGCTTCGTTTTGCTGCAAGCTGTCCAGATAACCCGCATCTTCCAGGGCTTCCATAGCCACTTTTAAGGTCAGCCACTGGTCTGGGTCGCCGCCCTCAATTCCTTTGGGCATGATGCCATAATCAAAAGGATTGAAATGCGTCCAGGGTCCCAGGTAGCCCCCTTTCTGGCAGTAGAGACGATCCTTATCAGCCGGATCGTAATATAGGTCGGGATCCCACGCTTCTGGCGGCGGATCGGTGATAGCGTCAACCTTGTTGACGATGTTGTGCCAAAAAGTTTCCACGTTGGGCGCGCCAGGGAAGAGGCAAGCCATACCAATAATGGCTACATCGGCGCCGGTCGGTGTCAAGGAGTGTTCGCTTGCTTCCATAGGAATTCTCGCGCTGTTAGAGGGGTAGATAATGATCAGGGGATGCCGCTATGCTAACGCAATGCGTCATTCTATCACACCTGTCCTGATAATTACAAGGGTGGTGAAAATGCGAGATTACAAAAGTCTGCCAGACTTTTGTAATCTTGTTCACAGGCCGCCGGCCTTTATCCTGACATCAAGAAGCGTGATACGCCCTGCCTGGCAGGTAGACGTATCACGCCTGTTGTTCCACTCTGAATTAGCGGCGCTGGATTGCCAGCTCTGGCGTTCAGGATGCCAGCGCTTCGCCGTCCCCTTCGCCGCAGATGACGACTTCTACTTCGCCTTTGCGACCATAGTTGAGTTCTTCAACCAGGCGTTGCTGCCCCGTGGAGATGGGGATAAGGCTGACGCCGCGACGTTTGAACTGGCGGCGCACTTCATCCGAAACCATGCCGGCATCCCACGGGCCCCAGTTCATCGAGACAACGTGTGTGGGCCATTTGTGATCCAGGTAAACGGCGAGTTTGTTGAGCACCTCATTCGCCGCTGCATAGTCGCCCTGCCCGCGGTTGCCAAACCGGCCGCTGACGGAGGAGAAGAAGATCAAGAACTGCAGCGATTCGGGACGCAGCTTGCGGCTCAAGATGAAGCCGCTGTCAGCTTTTGTGCCCAGGACGCGCTCAAACGATTCGGGCGTTTTGTCCTTAATCAGTTTGTCCTCAATGATGCCTGCGCCATGAATGACGCCATCAATGCGGCCAAACTGCTCGTATAGTTGATCTAGTAGCGGCCCAAAGCTGGCTTCGTCGCGCACATCGGCAGAGTAATAATGCACGCGCGCGCCAACCTGGATCATGTGATTGATATTGCTGCGCATATCGCGGTCGCGTAAAACGTTGCGATATTCTCGTTCAATTTGTCCCAGGTTTAGCGTTTCACCGCGCTGCTGGTACGCTTTGATCAGGGCGGCCTTAATCTCTTTGTCGCCCAGGCCGGCGGTGACTGGCGACTCTTCTGCCGGGGGCATGGGGGAGCGTCCCACCAGGATCAAGGTGGGCTGGTAACGCTGCGCCAGTTCATAAGCCACATCGGCGGTGATGCCGCGCGCGCCGCCCGTGATCAAGATAATAGAGTCGCGGGTGATGGCGCTGCCTCCCTGGGCGCGTCTGACGTCGGGGAGTAATGCCGGCACTAACGTCAACCGTTTGCGCGACTCCCCATCATAACCAACCTCGGTCAGGCCATCCAGAGACATCATCTCTTGCAGCAGAATCTGCGCTGCCACAGCGGTATCATGCCGCGGGTCCAGGTCTACTGCCTTAGCCCGCACGCCAGAAATTTCGTGCCCCACCGTCTTCAGCAGGCCGATAATGCCGCCGCGGCTGGGAGAGAGCAGATCAGGGTTTGTATTGCCATTGTTGCCAAACGAGCCGCCCAAATCTGTCGCCGCCAGCAGGCTGGCGCCGCCGGCGTTAGCCGCTGCTTCCAGGTCTTCATAGACAGCCTGGATTAAATAGAAGAAGCTGCTCGTTTCCTGATGCAGCAGCCGCCGCCACTCAGACAGGTTTATTAAGGCGAAATCCCGCCGCACGCTCAACGGCGCCAGATGCAGCAGGCTGCCGATTGGCCCGATTGTCTGGCGAATGTTCTCTACCAGCGCATTGACCGCTGCGGGGTCTGTTAGATTGGTGGTGAAATGTGCAGCGCTAGACGTTGCGCTCTCTGTTGTGTGGGTCACCAACGCTACCGGGTAACCCTGGCTTTGCAGCGTCGCGCCTAATTCCTGCGCAATGCCGCGACCATCATCCGTTATCAGAATGACGCGCCCAAGGGCCAAAGAGCCTAACTGCCCGATCATGGGCGCGTTGGTGGTAGCCAGTTTGAAGCGCAGGATAGGCGATTCCTCTTCCGCCATTTGTGCTGCGCCGTTGGCGTGCGTGGACGGAATGTTCAGCGGCGGCGCGAGTTTGGGCGCTAGCGAAGTTGACAGCAGGTTGACCATTCCTTTCAACGTGCGCTGCGCTTGCAGTTGCTCCATACTGTCCCCGGCAAAAGCTGGTTCCAACTGGGGATATTGGTCCCGAAATGCGCCCAGAATTTCTACCCGCTTAATCGAGTCAATACCCAGATCGGCTTCCAGGTCGGCGTCCAGATTTAACAGTTCGGGGGGGTAGCCTGTGCGGTCACTGACCAACGCCACCAGGTTTTCGGTGAGTGTGGCAGCATTGAACGTGGCGGGGGCGGCCACAGTGGGGAGCGTGGGGGTGGCAGCGGTGGTTGCGGCGGGGGGGAGAATAGCCTTTGCGCTAACCGCCGCCGCGGCAGGGGCCAGAGAGGCGGCGATCAAATCAATCATGCCCTGCAAGGTACGTTGAGCTTGCAGTTGCTCCATGCGTTCGCCAGCGAAGGCGGCTTCTATTTCGGCATGCTCCTCGCGGAAAGCGCCCAATATTTCCACGCGCTTAATCGAGTCAATCCCCAGATCAGCCTCCAGGTCAGCCTGTAAATTGAGCAGTTCTGGCGGATAGCCTGTGCGCTCGCTGACCAGAGTCACCAGATTTTGCCGGATCACGCCTGCGTCCAGCGCGGGGATGGGACGCAGGGGAGAAGCTGCCGGCGCAGCCGTGGGCGCGGCGGCAGCCGGCATTCCCTGGCTCAACAGATCAATCATTGCTTGCAACGTGCGCTGCGCCTGTAGCTGCTCCATGCGGTCGCCCGCAAAAGCGGGGCCCAATTCCGGATACTGCTCTCGAAACGCGCCTAGGATTTCCACGCGCTTGATGGAGTCAATACCCAGATCTGCTTCCAGATCAGCCTGCAAGTTGAGTAATTCGGGGGGATAACCCGTGCGGTCGCTGACCAGCGCCTGCAGGTTAGCCGTAATGGTTGCTTTACTCATCCCCACCGGTTGGGCTGGGGGTGGCGCAGATAGCGGTAAACTGACTGGGGGCGCGGCTGGCGGCAATATGGGTTGGGGCATGGGCGCCGTTGGCTGAACCATTGGCTGACTTACAGGCTGCGCCATAGGCGGCATCGGCTGCGCCATTGGCGGCGCGGCTGGTGGCAGCATGGGCTGGGCCATGGCTGGCTGCGCCCACGTCTGCGCGGGCGCAGGGTGAGTCTGGGCGGCGGGCGCAGGAGCCGCGCCCAAATAAGCCATCATAATGCTTTGTTGGACCTGTAAGAATTGGGCCATTAACTGCTGGTATTGCAGCACCACATCCGCCGCAGCAGACGCAGGCTGTAAAGCAGTAGGCTGAGGCCCAGCGGGTGGATAAGCTGCCGCTGGCTGCGGCGGCGGATAGTTAGAAACAGGAGGAGGCGTTTGGGGCATAGCTTGTACTCTCAGGGGGGCTGCGGGCGTAACCGGCGGCGTGGCTGGCGCTTTTGGCGTTGGCGTAGGCGCTGCCGGCAGC
>CAYQYJ010000250.1:0-5938 GCA_964421605.1 uncultured Ardenticatenaceae bacterium
GCCAGCGAAGCGTTGCGCAGGTCGGCCAGGCGCAAACTGGCTTGCGACAGCGCCGCCTGGTCGAGAACAGCCTCGCGCAAATCCGCCTCATCCAGACAAGCGACGATTAATACCGCTTCAGTGAGGTCAGCCTTGAATAAAACAGTCTGTCGCAGGGTGGCTCCGGTGAGGTCGGCTCTGCATAGATTGGCGAAGTTCAGGGCAGCCCCGGTCAGATCAACCCCGCAGAGGATGGCGTCGCGCAGATCGGCATGAATCAGATTGGCGCCAGCCATCTCTTTCTGGTGTAGATCAACCTGCCGCAGCCGGGCGTAAGCCAGATTGGCGCGTGTCAGGCATGCTGCGTTTTCAATTTCCTGGCGACTGCGTGCGACCATGAATTTCACCGCGAAGACGCAAAGAGCGCAAAGAAGGATCGGAGATTTTCGGTGGTGCAAGGCACTGGCCGAACGGTTTTGGCCTGTTGGAACTCCTGTGGCCAGTGCCTCGCACCTGTATAGTTACAATCGTTTTACGTATTCATGTGAACTTTACGCCGCGGGCCTGGATGGGGAAAGTGGAAAATGGCATGTGGGCAGGCGACGATTGTCACGAAGGCTATGCGCGCAAGGCGACCAGGAGTACCAGGTCGTCCAGCAAATGCCGGTCGCCGACGAAGCGGTGGATGGCGGCGATAAGATCTTCTTGTATCTGGCGGGCTGTGTTTCCCTGGCGGGCCTGCACCCAGGCCTGCAGCCGCTCCCGCCCCAAGAACGTGCCTGCCCCATTCTCGGCTTCAATCACGCCATCTGTATAGAGAACCAGCACGTCTTGCGGCGACATTTGCAGCGCGCCTTGCGTCCAGGTGCGATCCTCTAATAAACCCAGGGGAATGCCCGTTTGCGTAAGCCAGCGCGGGGGCTGCTGCCTGTCGCTGCCGGCAAGTAACGGAGGGCAGTGACCGGCGTTACTGTAGACCATTTGCCCCGTCTGCGGGTCCAGAATGGCATAAAAAGCGGTGACAAACTGGTTGGCGTGGGTGTTGTGCAGGATGTGCTCGTTAATGGCCTGGAAAACGCGGGCGGGTTCCTGCGTATATACCTGGGCATGGGTGCGGAACAGGGCGTAAGTCAAAGACATAAAGAGCGCCGCGCTGACGCCTTTGTCCACCACGTCGGCCACCAGGATGCCCAGGCGACCATTGGGCAGCAGAAACGTGTCAAAAAAGTCGCCTGAAGTCTCCCGTGCCGGCAGGAGCGTCACCGCAAACTGCCAGCCAGGAATAAGGGGCAGCTTGTCTGGCAAAAAACTGGCCTGAACCTGCCCCGCCAGCGCCAACTCCAGGGCCATCTTCCGATTGGCGTTTTCCAACTGCTTCTGCAAATCGCGCAAAGCCAGGTGCGTTTCCACGCGGGCCATGACCTCTTCCGCTTGAAAAGGTTTGGTGATGTAATCCACCCCGCCCAGCGTAAAAGCCTTCACCTTGTCGCTGACATCGTCCAGGGCGCTGACAAAAAGCACGGGAATGTTCCGCACCGCCGCATCCGCCTTCAACTGGCGGCAAACTTCAAAACCATCTATGCCCGGCATCTTGATGTCCAGGAAGATCAGGTCGGGCGGCAGCAGACGTACCGATTCCAGGGCGCGTTCCCCGTTGGTCACTGCCCGCACCTGGTAATGGTGTTCGGTTAGAATTTGCGAGAGCAGGCGCAGGTTATCCGGCGTATCGTCTACGATGAGAATGTTCGCCCGAGAATTAGCGGGTTGGCTGCTGTGGTTCATGGTTTTTTGCTTCCTGCGCCTGCCGGACAAGATGGAGAATGCGCTCGTGCTCAAAATTGTTCGCCCAGGCGGCCAATGCGCCGGCCAGCATGGCGTCTATTTCCCTGATCTGGGCCACACTGGCGGCAATGGCCTCCAGATCGCCCAGCCGTGTCGCCCGCTCTAGCTCCACCATCTGGCTGGCCGGAATCTGCGCCAATTGGGCCGGCAAATCGCCGGGAAAGGCTGGCCTGCCGCCGTCCTCGCCCGGCTGCTGGCCATCCCGCGCGGCCTCGCTATAAGTAAAGCGCACGCCCAGATGCGTGGACAGGGCGCGATAAATATCCTCCTCGTAAAAAGGCTTGCGGATGTAATCGTCGCACCCTTCCGACAAAATCACAACGCGGTCTTCTTCCAGACCGCTGGCGGTCAGGGCCACAATGACTGTAGCCTGCCCTCTGGTACTGCTCTTGATGCGCCGCGTGGCCTCATACCCATTCATGACGGGCATGCGCATGTCCATCCAGATGAGGTGCGGTTCCCACGTTTGCCAGATGTCCACCGCCTCCTGCCCGTTGGCGGCTTCGCGCACGGCAAAACCCAGCGGGGACAACAGCCTGACCAGAAGCTGGCGATTGGTGGCCTGGTCGTCCACAATCAGCAGCCGGTACGTTTCCTGACCGGGTTCCAGCCCCACTACCTGGCGGCTGTCCTGCGGCTGCCGCACCGCCGTTTCAGCCACCACCTGGCAGGGCATGGTAAAGCGAAAGGCGCTGCCGCGCCCTGGTTGGCTCTCCACGGTAATATCCCCGCCCATCAGGCGCACGTGCTGGCGGCTGATAACCAATCCCAACCCTGTGCCTTCTTGAGACAATTCGCCTGCCGTTGTCTGCACAAATGGCTGGAACAGAACCGCCTGCTCTGCCGGCGAAATACCCGGACCGCTGTCCACCACAGCCAGGGCCAGCGTCACTGTGTCGCTGTCCGGTTCGCGGCTTAAGGCGGCGACGCGCAGCCCCACGTAACCCTGAGACGTGAATTTGACGGCATTGCCCAGCAGATTCATGAGCACCTGGCGCAATCTGCCGGCATCGGCTCTCACATATCGCGGCACATCAGCCGCCAACTCCAGAGACAGCGCCAGCCCTTTGCCCTCGGCGCGCAAGCGGAACATCTCCTCCAGGCCGTACAACATCCGGTGCAAGTCGAACGCCTGCGGATTGAGCACGGTGCGCCCGGCTTCAATCTTGGACAGCTCCAGCACGTCATTAATCAACCCCAACAGATGTTCGCTGCTGCGGTGGATGATCTCCAGATTCTCGATTTGCTGCGGGTGAAAAGCGGCGTCGCGCAGCAGCAGTTGGGTGAAACCCAAAATGGCGTTCAGCGGCGTGCGAAATTCATGGCTCATATTCGCCAGGAAAACGCTTTTAGCGCGATTGGCGGCTTCCGCCGCCTCTTTCGCCCGCTCCAATTCCGCCAGCGTCTCGCGCAAGGTTTTGGTGCGCTCAGCCACTTCGATTTCCAGCCGCCGCCGCTGCCCTTCCAGATAACGCACCCGCCAGGTGAACGCGCCCCCCACAATCGCCACGATCCCCACCACGAGGGCAGCCCGGAACCACCACGTCTGCCAGAATGGCGGCGGAATAAGCACCCGCACCGCTGCGCCTACCTCATTCCAGACGCCGTCGCTGTTTGTGCCTTTCACCCGAAAGGTATAGTCGCCTGCCGGCACATTGGTGTAACTGGCAAACCGGCGCGTCCCAACAAGGTTCCAATCGCGATCAAACCCTTCCAGTTTATAGGCATACTGGTTCTCAGCCGGGTTAGAGAAATGCAGCGAGGCAAACTCAAAAGCGAAGAAATCTTCGCGGTAAGTCAGGGTAATGGTATCGCTGGTCTCAATGGGGCGAGCCAGCGGCGAGCCGGGGCCCGGCTGCACCGATTCATTAAAAAGCTGAAAGCCGGTAATCACGATGGGCGGCGTGTAACGACTATCTTGAATCAGATCGGGGTGAAACGCATTAAAGCCATTGATGCCGCCAAACAACATCTCCCCGGTACGGGTCTTGTATCCCGCCCATTGGTTGAATTCGTTACTTTGCAAGCCGTCATGCTCGCCAAAATGGAGCAGTTGCCCCGTCTGCGGCGTCAGGCGGGTTAAGCCCATATTAGAGCTAAACCACAGGCGGCCCTGGTCATCTTCCAGCAGGGCATAAATCGTGTCATTCGGCAGCCCGTCTTGGGTGGTATAGTGCTTGAAGGTTTCTGTGGCCGCATCGAAACGGGCCAATCCGCCGGCTGTGCCCACCCACAACACCCCGTCATGGGACAGCAGCAGGCACAAGACCGTGTCACTGATCAGGCTGTCCGCTTGAGCAGGATCGTGGCGATAGCGGGTAAACTGCTCCGTTTGTGGATCGAACCGGTTCAGACCGCCATTGAAAGTGCCCAACCACAAATCCTCTTCCGGAGCGCCCAAAATAACCACTACGCTATCATTACTCAAGCTGTGGGGATCATCCGGGTCATTTTTATAGAAGGTGAAGGTATCTGCCGCCTGGTCGTATCTGGCCAGGCCGCTAAAGGTCCCCACCCAAAGCTGGCCGCGGCTGTCGGTAAAGATAGCGGCCACAAAGGGCACCGTATCGTAGCGCACAAACTGGTCGCTGGCGCGATCCAGGCGGGCCAGCCCGCCGTCGTTTGTGCCCACCCACAGCCGTCCCTGGGCATCTTCCGCCAGCGCCGTCACAAAATTTCCTGGCAAACTATGGACATCCGCGGCGTCAAACTGGTAGGAGCGCCACGTGTTTGCCTCGGGATCATAACGATTGAGACCGCCGCCGTTCGTGCCAACCCATAAGATGCCGGCATCATCCTCATAAAAAGACCAGACCTGACTGCTGTTCAATCCGCCCGGCTGCTGTTGAAAGAGGGAAAACTTTTGCCTGGTAGGGTCAAACCGGTTGGCGCCGCCGCCAAAGGTGCCAAACCAGAGCACGCCGGCGGCGTCTTCATAAATGGACCAGACGTAATTGTTGTTCAGGCTGGTGGGATCGCTGGCGTTGTTCTGGTAGCGCCGGAAGTGGTCGCTCGCCGCGTCCAGGGCATTCACCCCGCCGCCGCCTGTGCCTACCCACAGCACGCCGCGGCTATCTTCGCGTAAGGCTGTGATGGCGTTATGGCTCAGGCTGTGGGGGTCATCCGGGTCGGTCAGGAAGCGGGTAAACCCGCCTGTGGCCGGCTCAAACCGGTTCAAGCCTGTTTCTGTCGTGCCCACCCACAACGCGCCGTCGCTCGTCCCCGTCACTTCCTGGGCGTTGTCGCTGCTCAGGCTGCCGGCATCTTGCGGGTCATGCTGATACCGGATGAACTGTTCGCTGGCGGGGTCAAACCGGTTCAGCCCGCCGCCCAGCGTGCCCAGCCAGAAAATGCCCGCGCTGTCCTGGTAAATGGCTTGCACGTTGTTGTGGCTCAGACTGTGGGCATTGTCGGGAGCGTTGGCGTAACAGGTAAACGGGCCAGACTCGCCATCAAACCGGCACAGCCCGCCCAGAGTCGTGCCTACCCAAACTGCCCCATCTTGCGCGACCAGCACGTCATTGACGGCGTCATCCGCCAGAGTAGCGGCGGCGTCAGGCTGATGTTGGTAGCGGCGGAACGTGCCCGTCTGCGGATCATACCGGTTCAGCCCGCCGCCGTTTGTGCCCACCCAGATGACGCCGTTGGCGCCGCGGGCCAGGGAGGTGACAAAACTATTGCTCAGGCTGTTGGCGTCGGCGGGATCGTGCCGGTAGACGGTAAATGTATACCCATCATAACGATTCAGCCCGTCTTGTGTGCCCAACCACATGAACCCCTGGCTGTCTTGCAGCATGTCCATGACCACACTTTGCGAAAGGCCTTGCGCCAGCGACAGGTGATCAAACCGCACCACCTGTTGGGTGTCATATCGTCGCGGCGGCAGCATTTCGGCCGCTGCGGTGGGGGCTGCGACCAGCGTCGCGGGTTCCGGCGTCAATTCGATGGGAGCGCCGGGCGATGCCGGGGCACGGCAGCCCGCTACCCCCATGAGCAGGAGCAACCAGACGAAACGGTAAAGACGTTTAGCGTGCATAGCTTGTGAGTGGACAGGTGAGACTTACCCCCATCCCCCAACCCCCTTCCCCCTTTAGGGGGAAGGGGGCTTTCGGAGAGG
>CAYQYJ010000251.1:0-5937 GCA_964421605.1 uncultured Ardenticatenaceae bacterium
GCTGCGCCCCCGACTGTTTAGCCGCTCGACTGCCGGCACAAATGCCGGCAGCATCCGCCGCCCATACCCATCCGCCGTCGCCAGCAGCATCTGCGCCCCGGCGCTAACGCATACCGCCCCTACCAGCAGCTCGTCCGCCTTCCGATTAAACACCACGCCGCCCACATTGGGCAGCTTTGCCAGCGGCAGCCGCACGCCGCGCCCGTTGTCTGTTGCCACGACCAGCTCATCCGTGCGAGCTGCGCCCATGACAAACAGGGGCAGCCCGGCAGGCGGATCGTCAAATTGCAGCGGCACCGGTCCTTCAATGCTGCCCGCCAGCACGCCTGTCTCGTAAGCCCGCCCGATGCCCAAAGAGGTGACAATCACCAACAGCGGCTGCTGCTTTAGCGCCGCCCAATTCGCAATGCCACAGATCGTTTCATCTTTGACAAAATAATACAAATCGCGCATGGTCAGGTCGAGCGCCTGCAAATCCAGAAGCTGGCGCGGCGTGGTCATCAGGAAGCGATAGCGGTTCGTCAAAGCCAGCAGCGGCGCATCCATAGGCATCAGGTGAGCCGCCTGCGGCGGCAGCCATTCGCTCCAGCCGGCTGCCGGCAGCGAGACGGAATCTGTCGCTGTCCAGGGAAAAGCCTGCACCAGATGCTGGCCCCCCAACAGCACCAACGCCTGCGCTGCCGCTGCGGTCTTAAGCTCTTCCCCTCGTTCCTGAGCCAACAGGCGGCGCTGCAAGAGGGGCAGATTCACTTCGGGGACCCGCGACTCAGCGGCGTCCGTGCCTGCCTGCCCCACGTCGGCGCTTGTATACGCCCGCAGTGATATCTCTCCCTGTTGCAACTGGTGAGCCACAATGCCCAGTCCCGCGGTAACGCTGCTGAAGATGTCAATTTGCTTCAACTTGTCTCGCCCCAATTTTTGCGCCAGCATCTGCTGAAACACAGGTATTTCCGAAGAACCGCCCGTGCGAATCACCGCGTCTATTTGCGATGGGCGCAAACCAGAAGCCGCAATGGTCTCATCCAGATGCTGCTCAATCGCCAGGATTTCCCGCCGGATAACTTCCTCGAAATCCGTGCGCGTGATCATCTCAAACACGTTAAAGCCAGGGCCTTGCAGCCGGATCATAGCGCCTACTTTGTCGGATAAGGTGCGTTTGGCTTTTTCCACTTCGTCAAACATGCGCAGCCCATAGTTGCCGGACACCAGGCTCAACAAAGCCTGAATTTCGCCAGGGTTGCGCGAACTCTGGGCGATTGTCTCCAAAATCTGGCGGTTCTCTGGGCGCTGCAACACAATCATCTCTTGCCAGTCCGCAAACACGTCATAGATCCAGGAAGGCACAGGCATGGGTTTATGGCGCGGCCCATACAGGCTGCGCTCGCCAAAATGGTGCGGCAGCCTGGCGCGCGAAAGCCGCTGGTCAAAGACGTCGCCCGCCACAGGAATACCGCCCGTAGCCAACACCTGCGCTTTTTCGCCGCCCCCCAGGTGCATGATGGTGATGTCCAGCGTGCCGCCGCCAAAGTCAAATACCAGAATGGTCTCTGGTTGCGCCAGGTTCATGGCGTAGCTGTAAGCAGCCGCTATGGGTTCATATTGAAAATAAACTTGCTCATAGCCCGCGCGAAAAGCGGCGCTTAATAGCCGCTCCTGCGCCAGAGCGTCGCGCTGCGGTTCCAGCGAAAAATGAACGGGCCGCCCCAACACCACCTGGCGCAGCGTCTGCCCCAACTGCTGCTCCGCCCGCAGGCGGGTCACGTAGAGGTAAAGAGAAATCAAATCTTCCAGACTGTAGAAATATTGACCCACCACCGTCCCCGTGTAGTGGACGTCGCGCAAACCCGTTTTCATGGAGAGAAAAAGGCGACCTGGGGAAAGCACATCCATCCAGACATAGAGGTCATCCACATAATACATGTCTGCGCCGCGCACTTCGATCTCGCCCACCCACACCCGCTGCAATTTGCTGGCTCGCCCCAGGTTCCGCTCAAAATATTCGTTGACCGCCGCCCGACCAATGATGACGTGCTGCTCATTGGTAATGTAGAGGGCTGTGCGAGCCACGCGGGGGTTGCTGCTGGCTGGGTCCAGCGGCAGGATATTGACGCGCTGCCCATCGTAAAGGGCCATGCCGGAATTCGTTGTGCCAAAGTCCATCCCAATGATGCTCATAGCATAAGTCCTCCTGGAAAATCGTGGGACAAAACGTTGTTTTGCCCGACAAATGCGCCACAAATCTTTATTCTTTGTTGTGGTTGTCTGGAATGCCCGGCAGCGGTAGTTGGCAAGCGAATGTTCAAGTCTAGCGTATGCATCCTCTTTCGTCAAACGCATTCCGCAGCCGGCAGCGGTGTCTGGCATTGCCGGCATTGATAAGTCAGTGGTGAACCGTTGCCCAAACATCTTTGGAGCTGGCAGCGGATTGGGTTACAATGTTGGCTGCGACGTGTCTGCTTCCTGCAAGCACAGCATTTGCCGATCGTAACCAATTGACAGGTTTTTTGCCTCTGGTGCGATCTATTGCCTACATGCAGCATCGTTCAATGACTGCCTGAATTCCTGTCCCTTGCGCCCCTGGCGCTACAAAGACAGGTTCAATGCAGTCAGTTTATGCTGCTATCTGGACAAACACCCGGACGTTTGTCCCTCACCCACACACTTCCCAATCACAGCGGAAGGTAGATTCACAATACACCTTCCCGGCTTTATCGAGGAGACCGAATTATGGAAATTGAGATTAAGACGCTGGAGGAAGCCGAGCTTAAGCCCATTCCTACTAGCAATTTCGGGTTTTGCACAAGATTTTCAGATCGCATGTTCACCCAGTGGTATGACGCCGGCATTGGCTGGCACGATGCCACTATAGGCCCGTATCAGCCCCTCAGCCTGGACCCCTCCACCGCCGTCTTGCATTATGGCCAATCCATTTTTGAAGGCTTCAAAGCTTATCGCCGCCCCGACGGTCACGTCAATCTCTTTCGTCCCTGGGAAAACATGCGCCGCTTTAACCATTCCGCCAAACGCATGGCAATGCCTGAAGTGGATGAAGAGGAACACCTCAGCGCCGTTGTCAAACTAATCGAACTGGACTACAACTGGGTTCCATGCACCCCCGGCGCCAGTCTTTACATCCGCCCGGTCATGATCGGTACCGATACGGCGTTAGGCGTTCACGCCAGCAGCCGCTATCTGCACTACATTATCCTTTCCCCATCTGGCGCTTATTTCAAAGAGGGCTTTAACCCAATCCCTGTCTACATTTCCGATAAATATCGCCGGGCTGTAGTAGGCGGCATAGGCGAAGCCAAGACTGCCGGCAATTACGCCGCCAGCCTGTACGTCAGTGAAAAAGCCCGCCAAAAGGGGTACTCCCAAGTGCTTTGGCTGGATGCGATTGATGGTCGCTATGTAGAAGAAGTGGGCGCCATGAACATCGCCTTTGTCTACAACGACGGGCGCATTGTCACCCCTGCCTTGACGGGCAGTATCCTGCCAGGCGTTACGCGCGACTCTGTGCTGACGCTGGCGCCAGCCCTGGGCTACCCCATCAGCGAAGAGCGTATTGATGTACATGAGATGTTGTCTGATCTGGAATCGGGCAAAATCACCGAAGTTTTCGGTTGTGGCACGGCAGCGGTCATTGCCCCCGTAGGCAAATTTGGCTACCGGGACAAAGAGTACATTATAAACAACTACGAGCCGGGTCCGGTGACAACCCACCTCTACCAGGCGTTAACAGATATTCAATATGGTCGCGCGGATGATCCATTCCATTGGATGATGAAAATCAGCGCCAACTCCCATTAAACTGCGCTCGTCCGCCTAAAAAACGGGCAAAATTGCCCATCAAAATGGGTGTCAGCCGCGCCTGCGGCGGGGCTGACACCCACCACGATTACGTGCAGCGCTACCATCCGTCTGGTTGAAAAAAGCGCCGGCATTTTCCCTGGAAAATGCCGGCGCTTTCTTTTTCCCTGCAATTCTCGTCATGGTTTCCGTCTCCGGTATAATACAGGGCGCTGGCGAAACCTGGCGCAGCCCGCTTTCTCAAACCGTCTGAAATGCCGGCAGCTCAGCGTCAGCAACATCCATTTCACCCGAAACGATCATTCAAAGAAGGTAAATTCATTTCATGGCCAACCGAATCAGCGCATTTTTCAGTAAATTGTTCAACAGCGGCGGCAGCAATGCCCCCACGTACCCTATAGACCCAGATACAAACCGCATCGTCCTCCCTGGCGGCGTCAAACAAGAGATTACGGCCCTGGTAAAAGCCGGCAACATGCTAGACGCCACGCGGCGCGTACGCAGCCTGACCGGAGCCGACGAGAAAACTGCCCGCGCCTACCTGTCTCGTTTGACCCCTGCCGGCAACAAGAAAAAACGCCGCAGTTACCGCTGATCCTAGCAACCTGTCGGAAAACCACAAAAATGGAACGCTGATGATGCAAAAAGCCGCAGATAAGAGCCGATTTAGTGCGAGTAAATCAATCCAATCTGCGCTTTATCAGCGTCATCAGCAGGCTATTAAGGACTTGCCGACAAACTGTTAGTGTCCCGTCAAACGTAAAATGTCGGCAATGGGCGTCAGCCTCGCCTACGGTGAGGCCGACGCCCACCACGATTCCGTACACTGCTCCCCTTCTCGTCGTTTCTGATAGTTTTTGACAACAAAGCCATCCCATAATTCACGCCAGAATGCAAAACCAAATCTTTTATCTGGAGAAATTGTATGCGTGAAGTTGCTATCCTGGGCGTCGGTCAGGTGCCCGTGCGCGAACATTGGGATCTGGCTGTGCAGCATCTGGCTGTCGCCGCCGCGCGCGCGGCTCTGGCAGACGCCGACATCTCCCACATTGACGCCCTGTTCGTCGGGAATATGACCAGCGGCACGCTCAACCAGCAGCGTCACCTGGGCGCGCTTGTTGCCGAGCGTATGGGCCAGCGCGGCATTGAAGCCGTTAAAGTCGAAGCCGCCTGCGGCTCCGCTGGCTCAGCCATGCGCCAGGGCATCATTGGCGTAGCCAGCGGCGAAATGGAGGCTGTTCTCGTTGTCGGCGTCGAAAAAATGACCGAGACCAGAGGCAAAGAAACGACTGCCGCCCTGGCTACGGCTGCCGATGCCGATTTTGAGGTATCCCAGGGCGTTACCTTTGTCGGCTTAAATGCCCTGATCATGCGCCGTTACATGTACCAATACGGCTATCAGCACGACGACTTTGCCCCCTTTGCCCTCAACGCCCACGCCAACGCCGCCAAAAACCCCAACGCTCTGTTCCAGGAACCCATTTCAGCGCAGGTTTACGCAAAAGGGCGCGCTGTAGCCGACCCTATTACCCTGTACGACGCTTCCCCCATCGGCGATGGCGCCGCCGCCCTGCTGCTGGTTCCCGCCGCCAAAGCGCCGCAAGCCGTGCGCGTGGCTGGCTCCTCCCTGGTCACCGATACCGTCGCCATTCACGACCGCGAGGATCCGCTCTGGCTGCTGGCGGCGGAGCAGTCCGCCCAGCGCGCCTATGCCCAAGCCGGCATCTCCCCCACCGACGTAGACCTGTTTGAACTGCACGACGCCTTCAGCATCATGGCTGCCCTTTCCCTGGAAGCGTGCGGCTTTGCCCCGCCGGGCCAGGGCGTGCGCCTGGCGCAGGCTGGCGACATTCGCCCCGGCGGGCGCATCCCCATCAGCACCATGGGTGGGCTAAAAGCGCGCGGCCATCCTGTCGGCGCCACCGGGCTGTACCAACTGGTGGAAGCCGTGTTGCAGCTTCGCGGCGCAGCAGGCGAGGCGCAGCTAGATAGCCCCCGCATTGCCATGACGCAAAACATTGGCGGCAGCGGGGCCACCGTCGTCACCCACATCTTGCGCCGCGCATGACGCTGACCGACCTCGCCCGCAAATTCCGCGACCAGGAGCGCTTTGCTATTGGTTACGCC
>CAYQYJ010000252.1:0-2908 GCA_964421605.1 uncultured Ardenticatenaceae bacterium
TCCAAAATCTTGAGGAAGTTGCGCACGCTGGAAGGGCTGGTGAAGGTGACGGCGTCTACGCCCGCCTGCAAACGCGCCAGGGCTGCCGCCTCAGGCGCGGCGGTGACGGTGTCATAAAGGGGAATGTCGTCCACAATGGCCCCCTGCGCCTGTAACAAGGTCACAATTTCGGGGCGGCCCAGGCGGGCGCGCGGCAGCAGCACCCGCTGCCCCTGTAGATCGCCCAATCCAGCAGCCAACTCCTCGCCCACAAATTCGGCGGGCACAAAGTCAGGCGTAATCCCTCGTTCTTGTAGTTTGCGGGCTGTAGCTGAGCCGCTGGCAGCCACACGCGGCAGGGGCGGCAGGTTGTCACCTGCGGCTTGAAAGAAGAAATCTACGGCGTTAGCGCTGGTAAAAATGAGCCAATCGTAGCGGGCGATATGGCGCAGGGCTTCCATCAATGGTTCTGCCGGCAGTGGTGCAAAGGCGATGGTGGGGATGGGGATTGGTTCGGCGCCGAGGGCGGCTAGATGCCGGCACAAAGCCTCCGCCTGCGCCTGGCTGCGCGTGACCACAATCCGCCGTCCCCCTAACGGCTGGCTGGTTGGCGGGTTAGACGACATACGCCAATATCTCCTGTGCGCCCTCTGCCAGAGCCTGACGCGCCAGTTGGCGGCCCAACGCCGCCGCATCCTCCCCCTGCCCCGCCACGCGCACCAACTGCGTCCCATCAGGCATAGCCACCAGACCGCGCAAGTGAATGACGCCGGCAGTCACGGCGGCATAAGCAGCCACGGGCGCAGAACAGCCGCCGCCCAGCCCAGCCAGAAACGCCCGTTCGGCGGTCACAGCCGCCAGCGTCAGTGCGTCGTGGATGGCTCGCAGCCTGGTCAACGTCGGCGCGTCGTCGGCGCGGCACTGTACAGCCAACGCCCCTTGCCCAGGCGCAGGCATCATCTGCTCCAGCGGCAGCAGTTGGCTGATCCCCTGCCCCAGTTCCAGACGGGACAGCCCCGCCGCCGCCAGCACCGCCGCGTCATACTCTCCCGCCTCGACTTTATGCAGGCGCGTGTCCACGTTACCACGAATAGAGCGCACGGTCAGGTCTGGGCGAACGGCCCACAACTGCGCCTGGCGGCGGATGCTGCTGGTTCCCACGACCGCCCCCATGGGCAGGGTGTCCAACGTCCAGTTAGCGGCAGAAACCAAAACATCGCGCACATCGGCGCGGCTGGTAATAGCCCCCAACGTTAGCCCTGGCGTATTGGCTACAGGCAGGTCTTTCAGCGAATGCACCGCCAGATCGATCTCCCCAGCCAATAACGCCTGTTCCAACTCTGCCGTAAACAATCCTTTACCGCCTATTTGCGGCAGAGGTATGTGCAGCGTCTGGTCTCCGCGTGTGGTAAAAGGCTGCAAGCGGCAGTTCAAATCGGGCCAGGCAGCTTGCAGTCGTGCGATAATGTGGTTTGTTTGCCAGAGCGCCAGCTTAGAGGTGCGGGAGCCAACGATCAGGGCAGCAGGAAGTGAAGACGTCATGGATATTCCAGGTCAGGATCAACCAGACCAAACAGATCGCGTACAGCCGCGATATACTCGTCCGCCTGCCCGTCCGCGGCGCTTTGTTTCAGGCGAATGGTGGGTTCGTGCAAAATCTTATTGACGATGGCGCGAGACAGATGGTGAAGATGGGCAACCATCTGCGGATCAACCTCCCCCAGACGGCGCAGCGTGCGCGACAATTCTTGCTGGCGGATGGTTTCTGCCTTCTGGCGCAGGTCGCTGATAACGGGGCGAATAGCCAGTTTTTGCCATTCAGCTTCCCAGGCGGCTACTTCCTGGGCGATGATGGCTTCCACCAGGGGGACTTCACGGTGGCGGGCAGCCAGGGCGGAGTCCAGACTGGCTCGCAGCGCGTCCAGATCGTATAGATGAACGCCGGGCAACTCCCCGCTGGCGGGGTCAATGTCGCGGGGTACTGCCAGGTCAATCAAGACGCGGCGGCGCGCTGGCTCTTGTGGAATAAGCGAAGCCAATAAGTCACGACTAATAATAACGTGGGGGGCGGCGGTGGCGCTGATGACGACGTCCGCCTGGGACAACGCCTGGGGCAGTTCCTCCAGACCAAAGGCGCGACAGCCGCAAGCCTGGGCTAACGTTTCGGCGCGCTGGCGGTTGCGGTTAAGCAGGCTGATGTGGCGCAGCCCCCGCGCTTGCAGGGATTTCAGAGCCAGTTTGCCCATTTCGCCCAGACCAATAATAAGGAAATGGCGCTGCGCCAGGTCGGGAACGATTTCCTGGGCCAGGGCAATGGCCATGGAGCTGATGCTGGCGGGGTTGTTGCTGATGGCGGTCTGGCTGCGGCTGCGCTTGCCGGCATAAATAGCCGCCCGAAACAGACTATCCAATGCCGCCCCCATTGTGCCCTGGCTGATAGCCGCCTGATACGCCGCCGTCACCTGGCCCAATATTTGCGATTCGCCCAACACCAACGAATCCAGCCCGGCAGCCACGCGGCACAAATGGTTAGCCGCCGCCAGACCCGCGTGCGTATACAAATGGGGTGCAAAGACCTCTACGTCCATGCCCCGCATGGCTGCCAGCAACTGCGTCAACGTCTGCTGCGCCGCCGCGGGCGCGTCATGGACGAGGGCGTACAGTTCCAGGCGATTACAGGTAGAGACGACGACCAGTTCGGCAATCGCAGGAAACTGGGGCAAAAACGGTTGGGCGTCAGCCAGGGCGCAGGCCAGTTGTTCGCGCAGCGCCACGCTGGCGGTGCGATGATTGAGACCCAGGCATACGATGGGGGCAAATGTCATGGTCAGAAATATACACAAATATACTAAAAACTGCACAAAGTTATACAGTTTGAGATTTTACTTACCGTACAAGTCGGCGTCAACCCACCCAAAGTAACGGCCGG
>CAYQYJ010000252.1:3008-5924 GCA_964421605.1 uncultured Ardenticatenaceae bacterium
CTGAGGGGTTACCCCACCCGCCACTATTTTCGCAGATAGTCAGCCAGGGCGGCGGCGGTTTGCTGCGCCTGGTGCACGCAATCGGGAATGCCCACGCCGCGATACGGGCTGCCTGTGACAAACAGACCAGGCGGCAGCGCCGCTTCAATCTGCGCCACCCGTTGCAAATGCCCCACATCATATTGTGGGTTGGCGCGTTCCCAGCGATAAATGCGGTGGAACAACGGCTCAGCCTCAATGCCCATCATGGCTGCCAGTTCTTGCCGCACCAATGAAACCAGTTCCGCATCGGCAAACGTCATCATGTGCGGCGTGCGCGAACCGCCAAAAAAGACGCGCAGCAGGGCGTAGCCTTGCGGCGCGCGCTGCGCAAACTTGGTGGAGGTCCAGGTGATGGCGTTGATATGGCGCGCCTCGCTGCGGGGGATCACCAGACCAAAACCGTTGAGTGGGTGCTGTATGTCGGCGCGGCGATATGCCAGCGAAATCGTGCCCGTACTCACGTAACGAATAGTGTCTAGATCATTGGCAGCGTGCGGCGCGAGCGGGCGCAGCAAATGGGCAGCTACGTAAGCGGGCACAGCCAGAACAACCGCCGCGGCAATCAAGTTGGAGTCATCCTGTAGCTCCAGTTGATAGCCGCCATCGGGTTGGGCGCGCAGCGTGGAAACGGCAGCGCGACGGCGGCAGTCGCCGTGTAGCTGGCTGGCCAGGGTTTCGACCAGTAGCTGCATTCCTGGCTGCAAGGAAGTGAACACGGAAGGGGGCTTTTGCCCGTTGGGCGAAGCCGTATTGCCGGAAGCAGACGCCTGCCGCGCCGCGACCATTCCTTTAATCAGGCTGCCATGCTGTTGTTCAATGGCGCGGAAACGGGGAAAGGTAGCCATCAAACTCTGCCTGTCCGCTTCAGCGTTGTAGATGCCAGACAGCAACGGTTCCGCCAGTTTATCCAGAGCTTCCCCACCCAGGCGGCGCTGCACAAAGTCTGCCAGGGTTTCGTCGCCGTCGTCTCGCCTGGGGGGAATAAACAGGTCCAACCCCATGCGCAGCTTGCCCCAGGGAGAGATGAGCGAGGAAAAGACAAAAGGCTTAAATTTGGTGGGAACGAGCAGCAGAACGCCATCGGGCAGGGGCGTGGGGCGACCTTTGTTCAGCACAAAGGTCTGGCGCTGGTCGTCGTTGGTGGGCAGCAGCGCCTGGGACAGACCCAGGGCGCGCGCCAATTGCAATCCCCACGGTTTTTGGGTGATGAAGGAGTCGGGGCCGGCTTCAATGACAAACGGCGCATCCCCATAACCGCTGACCATTTCGGTGCGAATTTTACCCCCCCAGCGGTCGGATTGCTCCAATAGGGCATAGGAAATGGGCTGCGGGCTGGCGCTGAGCTGCTGCAAGAACCAGGCCAGGCTCAAGCCCGTAATGCCGCCGCCAATGATAGCCACATCTACCTGCGTGGGCTGCACCGTCATGCGACTGTTACCTCCTGGCTGCGAATGAAGGGTAAGGGTTCGTAGGTGCAGAATGGTTCTTCGCCCAGGTAGTCGTGGGTCATGCCATAGGCGCGGGCGCGGCAGCCGCTGCATATTTTCTTGAATTCGCACAGGCCGCATTTGCCGCCCAACCGGTCGGGATCGCGCAAATCGGCAAAAAGAGGCGCGTCTTCCCAAATAGTCTGGAATGGTTGTTGGTGGATGTTGCCGGCAGTCAACGGCAAATAACCGCACGGGAAAACCTCGCCGCGATGGCTGATAAAAGTGACGCCCGTACCTGCCAGGCAGCCTTTGGTCATGGCGTTCATGGCTGGCGGCTGGCTGTGCGGATGGGCGGCGTGACCTGCCTGCTGCTGGCGGTGCATACTCTGTGGGCGTTCGCGGATAATGCCCTGCCGTCTCTCTTCCGCCTGCCTCTGGCGCGCAATGCGGAAATAATGGGGGGCACAGGTAGCCTTGAGTTCGATCCCCCCCTCCATTTCTGCGTCGTACATCCAGTTCAGCACCGCTTCGTATTCAGCGGGCGAAATTTGTTGATCGGCGGCGATTTCCACGCCGCAGCCAACGGGCACGAGCAAGAAGAGGTGCAGGGCGACGGCTTGTAGATGGCGGGCGAGGGTGAGAGTTGCCGGCATTTGCCCCACGTTATGCCGCGCCACCGTCGTGTTAATCTGGTATGGCACGCCCACCGTCCGCAAATGTTCCATGCCCGCCAGAGCGCGGTCAAACGCCCCTGGGCCGCGAAAAATGTCATGGGTGGCGGCATCCGCGCCATCAAAGCTGATACTGACGCGGCGGATACCCGCCTGCTGAATGCGCCGCGCCGCCACAGCGTCAATCAGCGTGCCATTGGTTGCCAGGGCCACCAGCAGTCCGCGATCGCTGGCATAGCGGGCAATCTCAAAAATGTCAGGGCGGAACAACGGTTCCCCACCCGACAGCACAAAGATGGGGCGGCTAAAGCTGGCTATCTGGTCAATCATCTCCAGGGCTTCCTGAGTTGTCAGGTCTTGCGGCAGCAGTTGGTCGGCGACCGTGATACGGCGGCAGTGGATACAGGCCAGGTTGCAGCCGGCTGTGGTTTCCCAGAAAATAAGGCGGGGGGGCGGATAGTTGGATGGTGGCATTAGCTTCTTCCAAAGTAGCGGTCAGAGCAGCGTGGGCCGTGATTAGCAGCGACAGCGCCGCGCAAAACTTACCACAATCTGCATAAAAGCTTATAAAATTATACAAAACTACTGAAAACAACGCACCTAATATACCTGCCCGACGCCGGGAAAGGTATGACAGATGTCATCCCATTTGCGGAAATTTTTCACTATGTGACCATCCAGAAATAAGTTCGTAGTAACGGCTTTTAGCGTCCAGACCGCTATTGAGGTTTAAGAAAATAGTTCGGTAAACGGTGTAGAGACCCCCATCCCCC
>CAYQYJ010000253.1:0-5923 GCA_964421605.1 uncultured Ardenticatenaceae bacterium
ATTGCCGGCATCCCGCTGTAACCGCCTCCAGGAGCGACCATCTGACGTCTGCGGGCCAACCACTCGACGGCGGCGATCTGTGACTGGCTGTGGAGGCTTCCCCACATGCTGCAAAGTATTCTGTTCGGGCAGCGCCTTCGTTTTCGTCGTCTCCATCTCAGTCATTATGCTGTCAAGGACAGATTGCAGACCCGCCTCACAGAACTAATTCAGGCCACAGGCGTTTCTTCCTCAGGTGGAACACGGGCTATCAGGAAGAGCAAGGCGGCAGCGGCGCCTATGCTGGCCAATGCAGCAATGACCTTATGTATTGGCTCAGGCACAGGAATAAACAGAACAATAAGAGCCACTATCAGCAAGGCAATAAGCATGCCTATGGCAATATACAAAGCAACATCCGCCAGCAGTTGCCGTACCCGAACCCAATCAATCTCTTTTTCTCTCCCTTTTTCCTTTTCCTTCTCTTCTTTTTTCTTCTTTTCCTCTTCTTCTTTCTTCTTGCGCTCTTTTTCCTTTTCTTTCTCTTTTTCCTTTTCTTTATCTTCTTTAGGCAGGCAGCCACAGCCGCGGGCCATTAATTCGGTGAAGCTTGGCTTACAAATATAGGCGTACAGGCCATCTACAGGGGGCAGCACAATCAGGGACTGCACGGTGCAGCCTGGCTGCGGCGATAAAGTGGGGAAAGGCATGGGGGAAGCAACCATGCGGCTCAACCGTCCTACTTGCACGTTGGGCAGCATTTTCTTCAGTATCTCTTCGTAAAACAAAAGTTGCCCAAAACCAGCAAACACCGCGCCTGTGTTGCCCGGCTTGATTTCGCCAATTTCGATGCGGTTGGGGCCAGTACGGACAGCCAGGTCCAGCCGTCCGCCGCTTGGGGGCGTATCATCGCCAGGGGCGCGAATAGGCACTTCGGTTTTGCCAAACGGGTTTGAGGTGCGAAATTGGGCCTGGATGAGGTTGTGGGCAGCAATGCCGGCATTCTTCGGAGTCCCATAACAGAGACCACACCCGCCTGCCGGCAGCCGCGGCCCCAATGAACCGCCGCCGCCAGCCGCCGCCAACGATAACCCACCACCCGCTAACGGCAGCCCGCCGCCCATCGCCGCAGGCGTCACCCCTGTCGCCGTTCCACCAGGCGGCGACGAAGCCATCGAGACGGGCAAACGGGATTGAATCTGCCCGGCAATCCCCTCTGGCGTGATCCCTGCCGGCGACGCCCCCGCCGCGGGGCCACCCATACCCAGCGAAGCCTGCGTCACCTCTCCTGGCCCTAATCCCAACGACTCCGCCAGTTTCGCCAATGCCCGCGCCATTCGTTGCTCGTAATAAGCCGCCATGCGGCGCAGCCCTTCAGGCAGCGGCCAATAGGGGCGCAGCATCTCATACAGGCGGGCTATCAACTCCATCAACTGCAACTGCAGCAGCACCGACGCTTCCAACAGGTATAGAATCAAATTCATCGTCATCTGTACGGCAGTCAGGGCTACATCCAGAGCCATTCCCACACTGTCCAGGATAACATCGGCGGCCTCTTTCAACACCTCCGCCGCCTGATTCACGGCTTCAACCGCGCCATCCACCTGGCCATCAATCCACTCCCGCGCCCGCGCCGCTGTTTCGGGGAAGGCTGCCAGAGCCACCGTCACCAGGCCCTTAAGCAAAAGACCAAACCCCTTGATATATCCAATAATCGTGTCGCGGGCGAGATCAATCAAGCCGCGCACCACTTTTTTGGCCGCCTCAATCGTCTTTTTGACAAACTCACGCAGCCTGGTGAAAAGCGTATTGACTGCCTGGCGCAGCGTATTAAACAGCGCGGACACTCCTCCCTTGACGGACTCCCAAAAGCTGCGCGGCTTGTTTTCGTACTCTCGTTTTTTCGCCGCCGCTTCCGTTTCCGTCTTCTGCTGTTCCGTCGCCGCCTGGGTCTCCGCTTCTGTTAATTTCTTCTCCACCGCCTCATCGGTACTGCGCGTCTTTTCGGCGATCTGCTCGCTTACTTCCGCCTGCCGCGCCGCTGATTGGGTGTCGAACCCGGCCTGAATCTGCTCATTTTGCTGCTGCCACTGCTGCCGCCCACTTGCCACCGCTTGCTGCGCCTGCTGTTGCGTGGCTGTCTGCTGTCCCCGCACCCGTTCCGTTTCTGCTTGCAGCCGCTGTTCTCCTTCCAGGCGAGCCTGCTGCGACTGCTGCTCATACGTCATCTGGCTCTGCTGGTAGGTCTGCATCTGTGGCGCCACTTGCTGCTGTACCCACCCCCCCATGCTTTGGTCCAGGGCAGCGCGGGCGGCGTCCGGCATAGCCGGAACAACGATGCCGCCGCCGCCGCTGCCTGGAGCGGCTCCTGGTTGATACGCCGTCTGCAGCATCTCTGCCGGCACTGTGGGATAGATGGCGTTCTCGCCAAAATCGGCCAGCACCGCCCCGTCCGCCTGCGCCCGCTGCGTCAGCACCGATTGCGCCGACTGCTGCTGGAACTGGCTTGTTTGTGCCGGATCGGCGGCTCCGCTCAAGTCCACTGGGGGGCGGTCGCCCGCCGACGTGTCCACACCCGGATCGCTGGTGGGCAACTGTCCCAAGAAAGTAGAAACTCGCCCCACCAGCCAATCCCACCAACTGCCGCTTTTTTCCTGTGGTTCCGCGGCGGCGGTGGACACCTCGCTGCCCGGCACAGCGCCCGCCGCCGCCGGGTGTGTCGTTCCATATTCCTGACCGGCGCCCCCGGCGGCTATATCTAATGTTGGTTCCTGGCCTGCCGGCAAAACAGTCGGCGCCGCCCCCATTGGTCCACCCAGACGAGGTAAGCCGGTTGGTTTTGCAATAACGGGAAAACTGGCCTGGAGGTCACTCTTCTGCTGCTGGTGCAGCGTTGCCGCGGCCGGGCCCGCCTGCGCCAATGCCTGCGGGTAGGCAGTGGCAGACGCAGTTGCCAGAGATTGCAGCAGCGCGCCGCCACTGCTGCTGTCCAGGGCCACCGCCGCCGCGCCGCCGCCACCCGCCGCCGCGCCCACCGGCGGCGTGGCGATGGCGGGCGCAGTTCCCGCTTCATCTGCTGTGGCTGTCTGGTCGGCCGGCGACGATGCGAGAGCCATTTGAGGCTGGTCTGGCGCAGGCGCTGCCTCTGGCGCGGGTGATGTGGCTACCGCCGCGTCTGGCGACATCGTTGGCGCGGCTGCTGCAACTTCCGGAGGGGCGACCGGGGCTTCAGCCGGCGGGGATGGAGGCGTTGCGGGGATAGGGGGGGCCGGCAGGGGCAAGGGCGGCGGCGCAGGTTGCTCTCTTTGGGGCGTTTGGGGGACAGCGGACGCCGCCAGGAACTGCTGCGCCGCTTGATTGCCGGTCTGACGCTGTAACTGCTGTAATTGGGCAGGCGTTTTGGGCGCTGTCCGCGGCGGTTCGCTGCCGCCGGGCAGCCCACTGCGCGACCTTCTGACAGGTGTAGGCCGCCGCGCCGGCGGCGACGGCCGCTGCGCCACCGGTGTTGGCGATTTGCGGGTCGCCACCGGCGGCGGGGTTATGAGCGTTTTGGTCGGGGGAGGAATCACGCAATTACCTCAGAAAATGCGCAAACGAACGGTTCGCACTACAGCCTTTTATTGTCAGCGACGGCGAGCCAGGGTGTAGTAGTCGGCAAAGGCGGCGCGGGTGAGGGGGCGGCCCAGTTTGTCCATTTCGCGCACCACGCCTTGAATCAGGTGAGACATACCGATGGGTTCGTTTGTTTCCGCAGCCATGAAAGCCGCCGCCAGGACGCAATTTTTGATGTTGCCGCCGCTCAGTTCAAATTGGGCTGCCAGGAAGGCAAAGTCAATGTCGTCCGCGCGCGGCGCTTCCGGCGGGAACATGCCGCGCCACAGCCGCTGACGGTCTTCGACGGTGGGCAGGGGGAACTCTATGACGTATTGCATCCGGCGGGTGAAGGCTTCGTCCATATTCTGACTGAAGTTGGTCGCCAGAATGGAAACGCCTTCGTACTCTTCCATTTTTTGTAGCAGGTAGCTGATCTCAATGTTGGCGTAGCGATCGTGGGCGTCGCGCACTTCGGAGCGCTTGCCAAACAGGGCATCGGCTTCGTCGAAAAAGAGGACGACGTTGGCCGTGGCGGCTTCGTCGAAGATACGGCTGAGATTCTTTTCGGTTTCGCCGACGTATTTGCTGACGACGCCAGAGAGGTCTATTTTGTAGATGTCCAGACCGAGAGAGTTGGCCAGAATGCCGGCAGCCATCGTCTTCCCCGTGCCCGACGGGCCAGAAAAAAGGACGTTCAACCCCTTGCCTAGCGTCAGTTTGCGACCAAAGCCCCACTGCCCATAGACGGTGTGCGCGTGGCGCACCTGGCTCTCAATAGCGCGCAACTGCGCTAACTGCCCGCGCGGCAGCACCAGATCGTCCCACTCGTAGGCGGAGACAATTTTCGTCGCCAGTTGGCTCAGGGCGGGATTGGACTGCTGCCGCGCGCCTTCAAACCAATCCTGGCGGGTGGGGCGGGCGTCGGGGCCGTCGCGCAGCCAGGCGCGCTGCTCAGCCATTATGGCTGCCTGAGCAATCTGGCCCGGGGTGAGACGAAAGCGGGCGGCGAGTTCTGCCGGCACTTCGCCCCCCAGCGGCGCATTTTTCACCTGTCCGTTCAGCCGCGCCGCCCACAACTGCTGCCGTAAGGGCACATCGGGCACAGGGAAATGCACCACCAGCGGCGCCAGGGCGTAAGAAGGCAGCGTCCAGGGCTGGTCGGCGGACACGATCACGCTGCCCGGCCAATGCGCCCAGACCGCAGCGCGGGCAGCTTCGGGCAGCGCTTCCGCTTCCGCCAGGTGCAGCACCGCCCCATACAAACGGGCTTCCCGCACCGCTGCCCGCCAGACGGCGGCTATGCGCTCTGCTGGTTCATTAGCCAGACGCGGCGCTTCCACGACCAACAAAGCGCGCTCACCTAAAGCATGGGCCACAGCCGCCGCCCCGGCGCGCCGCCCGCTGCCGGAACGACCACAAAAAAGGGCGGATGTCGCAGCAGGCGACTCTGCAACGGAGCGCCGCCAGAGCGCCGCCAGATGGCGCAACGCCTGGAGGGTGGGCAAAGGCACAGCCAGGTCCTCCAGACAACCGTCCGCCTGCATCCAGTAGGCGCATTCCACCAACTGCGGGTCAAGCGCGTCTTGTTGCAGCAGGTATTCGGCAATGCGGTCGTCCAGTTTCAAGGCGCGATCAATGAGGGGGGTGTGCGCCTCTTCCTCTCCAATGCCTATGCGAATCAGTCGCTCGAAAACCAGCGGAGAAGCGGCGGCAAAGAGCGCCCGCGCGTCGGCTTCTTCGCCGCCCGGCAGCAGCCGCTGCGCCAGGGCTGGCGTCAGCCAGCGGCGGCTAACGTCGTCTTGCAAGTAGGCATAGACGCGGCCAAAGCGGGTATCTACTTCGGGGGCCAGCAGCAGCAGCAGCAGTTCCACAGCCAGCGGCGACAGGTCAAACTGGCGGGCTAACTGCGCCGGGCGCAGGGGAACTTTCGTGACAGCCACGCGGGCGGCAATGGCGGCGTCGCGAGCCAAAATGGCCGCGTCTATATCTACCGTCTGATCGGAATGGGGCAGGATAACGCCGTGCAGCGCCGCCAATGCCTGGTCTACTTCTGGCTCAGACAGAAACAAACCCAGGAAGGATTCGTTCACCCCACCGCCGCGCAACAGCCGCGCCAGCAGAACCTCCCGATGCAGCCGCAGCGCCAACAAGCGCCCATAATCACTCAGATAGTCACTGGTGTCCTGGTAGGGAACGGGGAGATTATCAGTCATTTTTTTCACAGATTACGCAGATTGCGCAGATTATGTAGATTTTTTCCAGGTGTTGATAAATCTTTCATACTGTAAGGAGGTTGTTCCGAAATTTAGCAGGAGGCCTCGATTGAAGCCGGAAGCTTTAAGATAATTGA
>CAYQYJ010000254.1:0-5904 GCA_964421605.1 uncultured Ardenticatenaceae bacterium
GATTCAGAACAAGACGAGTGTTTTGCTCAAGGCCAGTTCAGCCAGCGCAGCGTCGCCGCTTAAGGTGGCTTTGGCGCGGGCTTGGGCATAGCTAAAACGGCCCGAAGCGAAGATGCTGAAATCGAGCGCATCCATCTGAATCGTAGCCATAGCGTCGCCT
The DNA here is from genome assembly GCA_964421605.1 of uncultured Ardenticatenaceae bacterium. Classification (GTDB taxonomy): domain Bacteria; phylum Chloroflexota; class Anaerolineae; order Promineifilales; family Promineifilaceae; genus JAGVTM01. The sequence goes on from CAYQYJ010000254.1 coordinate 161, forward strand.
GCGCCGACCTTCCATATGCCGCCGGCTACCCCTGATAAATCAAAGAGTACAGCCCTGCCGCCAAGATGCTTGCGCAGGGCAGCATCTACGTCGCGCATCACCAGGGCGACGATGCGCCCATCATGCTCGCGTGTCTGGTGGAACGGACGATTGGCGGCGCGGCAAATGTCCAGGCGGTGCATCCAGGTGTCGCGGCTGTGGATGATCCACATGAGGTGGCGGACAGATAGCAGCCCGCCAACGGGATGGGGGATGGCGATGGTCTTGATGAGGCGGAACTGGTAGGCCCATTTGTGCGCGGTTATGGGGCCTACCTGGCGGAGTTCGGCTATGAGTTCGGTGGGGGAGCTGCCGGCACGCTGCTTAAGCTGGCGTTCGTTGACGGCGTCTTCGGGTAGTTGTCCCTTCTTGGGGATGACGCTGTATTGGCGCAGCATTTCGCGGTAGCCGGTTCCACTGGCGTAGCCGCCCGCCTGGTGAGCGAGTATGTCGCGCACGTTCCAGGCAGTGCAAGCGGTAGGCCTGCCCCAATCATCGGGGTCAAGGGTTTCCAGCAGCGCCAGGAAACGATCCAGTTCCGTATGCAGCAGGCTGTACGCCTCATCGGCGGTGACATAAGGCACGCGAACGGCATCAAAAGCGGCGGGGGAAGAGGTTAGAGTGACCATTTTTCTCCTTCAAAATAGTGAACAGTGACCAGTGGCGAGTGGACAGTAATCAGTAGTGCGCCTTGACTCAATCATTGGCGTTTGACAAAGGGCGGTCAGGATTTTGACCAGGCTTTTTCTAGCACAGACAGCGCGGCGGGAATCAAAGACCCGAAACGTCCCTGTCCCAACGGCAGGTGCGGTTCATTAGCCAGATGCAGCGCGGTCAGTCCGTGCATCATGGCTATGACCAGATCCACGACCTGTGGGGGGGCGAGATCGGTATGGATGGATTCTACCAACCGGGCAGCGCGTTCGTAATTCGCTTGCAGCAGCCCAAAACTCAGTTCCAGGCTTTCCTGGGAAGGGACAAACCCGGGCACAGGGCGCTCGAAGCATAACTGGTATAGTTCGGGGTTTTGCAGAGCAAAAGTCATGTAAGCTGTAAACACCTGGCGGAGTTCTTCCTGCCACGTTTGCGCCGCCTGTATAGCTTCTTGCATCTGTGTGGCGTATAGGGTGAACCCCAGCCGAAAGAGGGCGTCGTAGATGTCCATTTTGCCCGAAAAATAGTGGTAGAGCGATGGGGCGCGCATGTCTAGCCGGCGGGCGAGTTCTTGCATGGAAAGGGCGGCGACGCCTTCTTCGCGCATGATGGCGCGGGCGGTTTCGAGGATGGTTTGAACCATCGAGTCGTAGTTGCGCTGGCGGCGGGGGGATAGGGTAGGTGTGGTTGTTTTAGTCGTCATTTTCTAATACCATTAGATTATTCTAATAGTAATAGATTCTTGTGCATTTGTCAACTCTTTTTATCGGCAAAACTATCAAGATTACTGCCTGTACTTGTTCTGAAGCGCGGGCTTGGGAAAGTATTCAGCCGTATCAGGCGGCATCTGGCGGTGAGATAGCTGCCTGAAGGGAGGGTCGGGCAGGGATGCCCAACCTACCTATTTTCGATGGAGGGTCGGGCAAGGATGCCCAACCTACGGAGGATGGGGGACGGCGGAGGAGGGGTTAGTCGTCGTCTTCGAGCATGGAGGGGGGGAATTCGATGGTGGCGCGGCCGACGGCCATGCCGTCAATTTCGGTGACGTTGAAGGTGATCTCTTTGTGTTTAACGGTGTCGGCGACGAGGGGGGGGCGACCGAGCCAGGTGATGATCAGGCCGCCGACGGTGTCTACGTCGGGGAGGTCGTCTTCGTCGCCGAGGTCGAGGCCGTAGGTAATCAGGTCTTCGACGAGGAAATTGCCGGCAACTTCTAACAGCCCCGGCTCAATTAATTCCAGCGGCTCTTTCTCCTGGTCAAACTCATCGCGCACTTCGCCGACGACTTCTTCTACCAGGTCTTCCAGGGTGACAATGCCGGCAAGCCCGCCAAACTCATCCAACACAATAGCCATATGCAGGCGGCGACGGCGAAAATCGTCCAGCAACTCGGAGACATAAACGGCTTCAGGTACGGCAGGGGCGGCGCGCACCGCCTTGCGCAAATCAAATGGGCCTGAGCCAGAGCCATCCAGCTCGTAACGTACCAGGTCTTTCAGGTGTAGAATGCCAATGATGTGGTCCAGGTCGTCTTCGTAGACGGGGAAACGGCTGTGCCGGCTGGCGGTGACGAACTGCTTCATTTCGGCGTAGCTCATGTCGCAAGAGATGGCCTGCACTTTGGTGCGCGGCGTCATTACCTGGCCCACGTGGCGGTCGCCGAAGTCGAAGATGTTGCGGATCAGCTCTTCTTCGCTCAGGTTTAGCAAGCCGTGTTCGGTGCTGGCTTCCACAATGAGCCGGATTTCTTCGGGGGTGTGCAGGCGATCTTGCCCTTGAGCGGGCGGCACGCGAAACAGACGCAGCAGCAGCGCGCCGACGCTATTGAGGGCGCGCACGGGCCAATACAAAATCTGTTGAATGAAGGTCATGGGGCCAGCGACAGCCAGGGCGGAGCGGGCGGGGGCGCTGAGGGCTATGGATTTGGGAACCATTTCGCCAACCACAATGTGAATGTAGGTGAGTAGGGTGACGGCTATCAAGTAGCCGAGGGTAGTGACCAGGGCAGGATCGGGTTCGCTGCCCAACCATTGCGCCAGATAGGGTTCGATGAGGTGAGCAATTTGGGGTTCGCCATACATGCCCAGCCCCAGCGAGGCGACGGTAATGCCTAGTTGGGCGGTGGCGATAAAGCTATCTTGCCGGGTTGGGGAGTTGAGTATAGACAGAACCCGCTGCGCCGCGCCGCTGCCGGCGCGGGTTTGTTCTTCCATCTGGCCGGGGCGGACGCCAATGATGGCAAATTCGGAGGCGACGAAGAAGCCGTTTATGAGGACGAGGACAAAGATAACGAGCCACAAGAGCAGTAAAGAAGCGGCGCCGGCGGGTTCGACGGCGGCGGCGGCAGCAAACAGGAGCAAGCCAGGGAATGCAACCAACAACAGGATGAATTTACTCATTGCCGGCGGCGTCCTCCCACTCAGGAATGCGGGTTACGGCGGATGGGGGTTTGGGAATGGAGATTTCGGCGACGCCCAGGTCAGCCATTTTTTCCACGCGCACGATGGTGCCGTTGACGGTTATTTCTTCGCCTTCGCGCGGCACGCGCCCCAATGTACTCAAGATGAGGCCGCTGAGGGTGTCAGCTTCTTCGTCTGGCAGATGGAGCTGCAGGTATTCGTTCACGTCTGTGATGAGGAGATCGCCGCGCAGGTGGTAGCGACCCTCGGTATCTTCGGTGAACAGGCTTTCTTCGCGATCAAATTCGTCCTGGAATTCGCCAAAAATTTCTTCTATCAGGTCTTCCAGGGTGATTAAGCCAGCCGTGCCGCCGTATTCGTCAAAGACGACGACGAGGTAGTGACCTGTGCGGCGCAGGGTGTTCCATACTTCGTCAATGGACATGGTTTCGGGCACATAGGCGACTTCGCGGCGAATAGTGCGGGTGTCCTGGATACCCTGGGCGTGGAGGACGAAGAGGTCTTTGACGTGGACAATGCCGGCAATCTGGTCCATCGTGTCCTTATACAAGGGGATACGGGTGAAGCCTTCTTCTATACATAGGCGCAGCAGTTCGGTCACGCTGCTTTCTACGGGGGCGGCGACGATGCGCGTGCGGTGGACCATGACCTGCCGCGCCGTCAGGTCGCGCAGGCGCAGGGTGTTGCGCAGCATTTGCCGCTCTTCGTCTTCCAACAAGCCGCCCTGGTTGCTGGCGGTGAACAGGCTTTCAATTTCGGCTGCGGAATGGGTGTTATGGTGGCCCTTGCGTTCCAGACCCATCAGCTTGAGCAGCAAATCTCCGCTGCCGTTAAAGAACCAGATCAAGGGGCGGAACATCAACAAGGAGAGGCGCATGGGCCAGACGGTAGCCAGGGCAACCTTTTCTGGATGTTGCACAGCAATGGATTTAGGGAATAGTTCGCCAATTACGACCTGCAAGCCGGTGATGAGCAGCAGAATTACCCAGATGGTAATAGAAAGGGCCAGGGCTTCGGCAGCTAATCCTGGGTCTACTTCTACACCCAGGGTGGGGAGAATGCCAGCCAAAGGCTGCGCCAATTCCTGAGCCAGCACCCGCTGCCCGTAAGCGCCCAAAGTCAGGGAGGAGACGGTGATGCCTATCTGGCAGGCAGCGACGTAATCGTCAATGGGCTTGCCGTCGGCTACCAGCGGGAGTAATTTTTGCGCCGGGCGATGTCCGGCTGCCGCCATCTCGATCAGGCGCGTTTTACGGGATTTGACGGCGGAGAATTCCGCCGCTACGTATAACGCATTCGTCAAAATGAGGAAGGCGACGATCATTATCGCAGTAAGAATAACCATGGGTTCAATTTTCCGATGCGGCGCGGGGGGTGGGCTGCCAGCGACAGGCGTTCAAAGCGGCTTGTGGTGGGCAGCCACGCAGGCGCAACCATACGCTGCGGGTCTGGGCTGTTTGTGGGGGCAAATTGGGGGGAGCAAAACGATTGTGGTCCAACAGTCACCCTACCTATGGGTAAGTAGAGGGCTGCCCAGGGCAATAGCAGCAAAGCCTTTGGCAGCAAAGGGGAGACGAGTTGGACAAGCAGCGTTGGGGAGGGTCAGAATCGGGATCGTTTATGCCGGCATCTTCGTTTAACATTACACTTATACACAGTCAGGCGCGCTGTTCGCCAACAGCCAGCACCAATGCAAAATATCATCTGAGCTTAAATTATAAAACAGCGATCCTGTTTGGGCAACAGGCGTAGCAGCAATTCTCAATTTGAATAGGAATGGAGGCAGACTGTTTCGGCTGCCTGCGCCAACAGGGGGATGAGTTGACCCATGCCGGCAAAACGCGCGTCTTGCGTCTGTCCACGCAGGTAGCGAACGTAAATTTGAGCCAGGATGACGACCACGCGGAATAAGCCAAGGGCGTGGTAGAAACGAATCTGGGAAACGTCGCGCCCGCTGCGAGCGGCGTACCGTTCCACCAGTTCGGCGCGACGTAAGAAGCCCGTCTGGTCGGTGGGCATGATGCTGGCGGCTACGACTTTCAGGTAAGGGGGATCGTCGGGTTCGGTCCAGTAAGCCAGCAGCCCGCCCAGATCCAGCAGGGGATCGCCCAGGGTACACATATCCCAGTCAAATACAGCCACCGGCTGTCCCGGATCGGCGGGGGAAAACATGACGTTGTCCAGTTTGTAATCGTTGTGTACCAGGGTGGGGGGGGGAGATGCCGGCATATTTGCCCGCAGCCAGTCGTAGACCGCTTCCATGGACGGCGTCTCCACCACTTTAGCCTGCTGCCAGCGCCGATACCAGCCCTCAACCTGACGGGCAACGTACCCGTCTGGTTTGCCCAACGTTTCCAGCCCTAACGCGGCGTAGTCCACGGCGTGAAAATCCACCAGGGTATCCACCAGAGCCTCGCTCAGGCGGCGGGCAGCATGGGGCATGGCGGCGTAAGCGGGCGGCATCTGCGTGCGCACCACTACGCCTTCGCGTCGCTCCATGACGAAGAAGGGCGCGCCCAGCACGCTGGTCTCCTGGCAAAAGAGGAACGCGCGCGGGGCCAGGGGGAACGCCTGGTACAGCCGGGACAGCACCTTAAATTCGCGGGCCATGTCGTGGGCGGAAGGGGCGAC
>CAYQYJ010000255.1:0-5898 GCA_964421605.1 uncultured Ardenticatenaceae bacterium
GCAATTTTGGGCGCGTATGCGCCCAAAATTGCCCATACAAATGGGTGTCCGCCCCGCCGCAGGCGGGGCGGACACCCACCGCTAAGGCGCGGCGGGCGGGCAGAGAAGAAAACTTGAGCGAGATGCCAGTGGTTGTTGAACGGCTGGCACGGGAAGTAAGGAATAGATATGGAAGAAGAAGCGATTGTTGGGGAACATGGGAATGGCGTAGAAGCGGCGGATGCGGTGGTTGAGGCTGCTGCGGCAGCTTCTGCCGCGGCAGAAACTGCCGCACTGCCGCTAGAGGAGCAGTTGGCGCGGGCGCAGGCGGAAGCGGCGGAGTATCGGGATGGCTGGCTGCGGGCGCGGGCGGAGTTTGCCAATGCGCGCAAGCGGATGGAAAAGCAGCAGCTTGATGCCTATAACAATGCGCTGGTGGATGTGGTGAAGAAGCTGCTGCCGGCATTGGATGATTTTGACCGGGCGATGGCGGCTGTGCCGGCAGGGGTGGCGGAGGATAGCTGGTATGCCGGCATTGAACTGGTGCAGCGCAAACTGTACGCCATTCTGGAAGGCATGAACATTGAACCGATCAAGGCGGTGGGCCAGCCGTTTGATCCCAACTTGCACGAAGCCGTGATGCAGGTGGATTCGACCGACTATGAGAGCGGCATCGTGGCGCAAGAATTACAAGCCGGTTACCGGCGCGGCGAGCGGATTATCCGCCCGGCTATGGTAACTGTCGTGAATTAACACACATCAAGAATATGTCATTTCGAGCCCCTTCGGCGAGAAATCCCGCGCAAATGGCGAATTATGAGGGATTCTTCGTTTCACTCAGAATGACAACTACCACAAAACAGAGAAGAACATGGGCAAAATAATCGGTATAGACCTCGGAACAACGAACTCAGTTGCCGCTGTGATGGAAGGCGGCGAACCCACAGTAATCCCCAGCGCGGAAGGTAGCCGCCTTTTCCCGTCGGTGGTGGCGGTCAACGCCAAGACAGGCGAGCGGCTGGTGGGGCAGGTAGCCAAGCGGCAGGCGGTGGTGAATCCGCACAACACCATTTTCTCCGTAAAGCGCTTCATGGGGCGCAAATATGACGATCCCGAAGTGAAGCGGGCGCGGGAATATGTGCCGTATGACGTGCGCCGCGCCGCCAATGGCGACCTGCGCGTGGCGATGAATGAGCGCGAATATTCGCCGCCGGAAATTTCGGCTATGATTCTGCAAAAAATCAAGACCGACGCCGAGGCTTACCTGGGGCAGCCGGTGACGCAGGCGGTCATTACCGTGCCGGCCTATTTCAACGACAGCCAGCGGCAAGCCACCAAGGACGCGGGGCGCATTGCCGGCCTGGAAGTGATGCGTATCGTCAACGAACCGACCGCATCCGCGCTGGCGTATGGCCTGGGCAGCAGCAAAGAGCAGACGATTGCCGTCTACGACCTGGGCGGCGGCACGTTTGACATTTCGATTTTGGAAGTGGGCGACGGCGTCTTTGAAGTCAAGTCCACCAATGGCGACACCTTCCTGGGCGGCGACGACTTCGATTTGCGCATCATTGATTGGGCGGCGGATCTGTTCAAAATGGATCAGGGCATTGACCTGCGCCAGGATCGGCAGGCGTTGCAGCGGCTGCGCGAAGCAGCGGAAAAGGCGAAGATTGAACTGTCCACGACGATGCAGACGGAAATCAATCTACCGTACATTACGGCGGACGCGGCCGGGCCCAAGCACCTCAACCTGACCTTAACGCGGGCCAAGCTGGAGCAGCTAACGGAAGACCTGATCCAGCGCTCCATTGACCCATGCCGCCGCGCCTTAAAGGACGCCGGCTTGAGCGCGTCGGACATTCACGATGTGGTGCTGGTGGGGGGAATGACGCGCATGCCGGCAATTCAAGAAGCCGTGCGTAAATTCTTTGGCCGCGAACCGCACAAGGGCGTCAATCCCGACGAAGTGGTAGGCATTGGCGCAGCGATTCAGGCGGGTGTGTTGGGCGGCGACGTGAAGGACGTGCTGCTGTTGGACGTGACGCCGTTGACCCTGAGCATTGAAACGCTGGGGGCGGTGGCGACGCCGCTAATTGAGCGCAACACCACGATCCCCACCAAGAAGAGCCAGGTTTTCTCCACGGCGGCGGACGGGCAGACGCAAGTAGAAATTCACGTGGTGCAGGGCGAACGCCCCATGGCGCACGATAACAAGAGTCTGGGGCGCTTTATTCTGGATGGTTTACCGCCGGCGCCGCGCGGCGTGCCGCAGATTGAAGTGACGTTTGACATCAACGCCGATGGCATTTTGAACGTCAGCGCCAAAGATAAGGCGACGGGACGGCAGCAGTCTATGCAGATATTGCCTTCCAGCGGTCTGGATGAACGAGAAATTGAACGCATGGTGAAGGATGCCGAGCAGCACGCTTCAGAGGACGCCGAGCGGAAGACGACGGTAGAAACGATGAACCAGGCAGAGAATCTGGTTTACAGCGCCGAGAAGTTTGTGAAGGAGAATGAGGAGAAGCTCAGCTCTGGTCAGAAGGAGTCGCTGAAGTCGGGTATGGATGCGGTGAAAGCGGCGCAGCAGAGCGGCAGCGTGGACGCGGTGCGGCGCGAGTCGGATAAGCTGCAAGCAACCTTACAGCAGATTGGCATGAGCATGTACCAGCAGGCAGGTGGGGATCAGGCTGCCGGCGGCGCGGATGGCTCTGCCGGGCGCGATGAGGATGTGATTGAAGGGGAATTCACGAATTAATACCCCACCAGGTGCGAGGCACTGGCCGCAGGCGTTCTAACGGGCTAAGACCGTTCGGCCAGTGCCTTGCACCCCTATCAAATTTATGAGTACGAAGCGCGACTATTACGAGGTGCTGGGCGTTCCGCGAAATGCCGGCAAAGACGACCTGAAGAAAGCGTATCGCAAACTGGCGATGCAGTACCACCCGGACGTGAACAAAGACGCCGGGGCGGATGACGTTTTCAAGGAGATCAACGAAGCTTACGAGATTTTGTCCGACGTGGATAAACGCGCCGCCTATGACCGCTATGGGCACACGGGCGTGCAGGGCGGCGGCGCAGGCTTTCAAGATTTCGCTGGCTTTGACGACGTTTTTGACTTTGTGGAACAGTTTATGGGTGGCTTTGGCGGCAGCGCCCGCCGCCGCCGCCGCGGGCCCCGCCGCGGCGCGGACATTCGCTACGACTTGACGCTGACGTTTGACGAGGCTGTGCATGGCGTGGAGAAGGAGATTGAGTTCCGCCGCCCCGAAAGCTGTGACCATTGCGGCGGCAGCGGCGCGGAACCTGGCACCCAGCCGCAAACCTGCCCCACTTGCAACGGTCTGGGCGAAATCCGGCGCGAACGCGGTTTCTTCGTCAACGTCACCACCTGCCCCCAATGCCAGGGGCAGGGCGAAGTCATAACCCGTCCTTGCCCCGTGTGCCAGGGGCGCAAGGAAGTGCAGCGCACCGTCAAGCGCGTGGTGCGCATTCCGGCGGGTGTGGACAGCGACAACCAGATTCGGTTGAACAATGAAGGCGCGCCTGGCGTATTTGGCGGCCCCCCAGGCCACCTGTACGTCGTCATTCAGGTGCTCAAGCATGAGTTCTTTGAACGGCGCGGGTCGGATATTTTGCTGGATATGGAGATTAACGTGGCGCAGGCAGCGCTGGGGGATGAGATCATCGTCCCTACCATTGACGGCGAAGAAAAGTTAGTCATCCCGCCTGGCACTCAATCGGGTTCTGTCTTCCGGCTGCGCGGCCGGGGGGTGCCCCATCTGCGACGCGATGGGCGAACGGATCGCGGCGACCAGCACGTGATTGCCCAGGTAGCCATTCCCCACAGCCTGACCGAGAAGCAAAGAGAGCTTTTTAAGGAACTGGCGCGCACGCTGGGCAAGGAAGTGATTCCGCAGCGGGAGCGAGGGATTTTGAGCCAGTTGAAGAACGCTCTGGGCGACGTGTTTGGTCTATGAACTGGATCGAGGTAAGCGTGGTCACCGACGGGGAGGCGGCGGAGGCGGTCTCTGAGGCGCTGCGCCCGTATGCGTATGATCAGAGTGTGGCGTTGGTGCAGTGGGGAGATGCCGGCAGCCCCGACCCGTATGCTCTGGAGCCGGCGGTAGCCGTCAAGCTTTACATTCCCGACGATGAACAGGCGGCGGCGACGCGGCGGCGGATAGAAGAAGTCGTTTACTTTTTAGGCAGGTTGTACCCGGTGCCTGCGCCCACGTTTACCACGCTGGTGGAAGAAGATTGGGCTAACGCCTGGAAGAAACATTACGAACCGTTCCGCATAGGCCAGCGGTTGTGGATTCAACCAAGCTGGCAGCCGGCAGAAGCGGCGGGACCGGACGACATTGTGTTGACGCTGGATCCAGGCATGGCGTTTGGCACGGGGCTGCACCCCACGACGCAGATGTGTTTACAGGCGTTGGAGCAGTTGGTGACGCCGGGGGCCAGCGTGCTAGACGTGGGCACGGGGTCGGGCATTCTGGCGGCGGCGGCGGCGAAACTGGGCGCGGGGCGCGTGTACGCGGTGGATACGGATAAGCTGGCGGTACAGGCGGCGCAGGAGAATGTACGCTTGAATGACGTGGCGCAGGTGGTGACGGTGGCTGCCGGCACGCTCAGCGACGCGCCGCGCGCGCCTTGGGACCTGGTGGTCGTCAATATCCTGGCGCCGGTGATTGAAGCCATGCTGCGCCAGGAGCAGCTAATGCGCTATGTGGCCCCTGGCGGGCGGCTTATTTTGAGTGGAATTATTGAGGAGCAGTCCGCAGGCGTGAGCGCGGCAGTGGTCGAAAGCGGGGGGGAGATTGTGCGCACAGACGCGATCCGCGATTGGGTCGCCTTCATTGCGCAGCGTGCCGCCGTCAGGCGGACGCCATAAGGCGGGCGCTGTAACGTGGGCATTTTGCCCGCGAAACAGGGATTACCGATTGGTGGAGGGGACGAAACTGGCGTTGTTGCGGTAGCGGTAAGTGATGCGACCCCGCTCCAGGTCGTAGGGAGTCATTTCCACGCGGACACGGTCCCCCACCAAAATTCGAATGTAGTAACGACGCATTTTGCCGGACAGGTAAGCCAAAACCCGATGCCCATTGTCCAGTTCCACCAGGAACTGGGTGTTGGGCAAGGCTTCAACGATTGTGCCCTCTACTTGCAGCTTGTCTTCTTTTTTAGCCATATGCCTCTTTTTTCTGCTTACCGCAAAGACACAAAGGGTTGTCCTGATTAACTGTCCGTAAATAACTTGGTGGTTTTCGCTTGTAGTAACCGCTTTAGCGGTTCGGATGGCTAAAGCCGTCACTACGAACTTATTTCTGGACAATTACTGAGTATTATCGAAGGGATGCTAAGATTCTCAGTTTTTTCTCGGCGATCTTTGCGTCTTTGCGGTGAAATAATAAGATTGTCTTACGCTTAAGGCGTGCGGTAGGTTTGTCGCCTTCTCAGGCGGCGCACAGCCTTTTTCTTTTGAATGCGGCGTAGTTCGCTGCGGGAAACGTGCCAGCGCTTGCGGCGGATTACGCTCATGGCGCCAGACTTGGCGACTTTCTTGCGAAAACGCTTGAGCAGGCTTTCGTCCGTTTCGTTAGGCATTAGTTTTACGTGGGCCATTGCTTCTCACCTCCTTCCATTCCGTTCCGCTGTTCTGTCAGTAGGGCGATTTTCCCAAATCGCCCACCCGATTTTGGAAAATCGGGCTGCAACTACTTTGGGGTTACTCTTCTTCGTCGCTGCCGGCATCCTCAAAATCATCAGTCGGGAGCCAATCTGTCATTTCCGCTTCAGGTTCCGCTTGTTCTTCTGCCGCGACAGCTTCTATTTCATCCACAGATTCCATTTCATCCACAGATTCCATTTCATCCACAGATTCCATTTCATCCGCAGATTCCATTTCATCCGCAG
>CAYQYJ010000256.1:0-5890 GCA_964421605.1 uncultured Ardenticatenaceae bacterium
AATTTCTGCTACCTATTGTAGGTAGCCCCACCCTGCCTGTCAACGAATCCCCGCACACCTGAAGGTGCAGCTATTTACTCATTCATACCTCAAGGTGTATAATAGACATCAATCGGTCAATCAATCGTTCCTAAAGTGCCAAAGGAGAAGTTCAGATGGAAAAGGTTGTGACTGCTACAGAGGCGCGTATACATTTTGGTGAGATGATGCGACGCGCTGTGGAAAAACAAGAAACGATCATTGTTGAACGTGATGGCAGTCCAGTTGTTGTCATTCTCTCCATAGATCGGTACGAGCAATGGCGGGCAGTACAGATAGCTCAATCAACGCTAGACAAATTGCGGCAGGTGCAGGCGCGCATTGCGGCGGAGTTGGGCGATCGCCCTTTGCCACCGCCGGAAGAGATTATTCGCCAGATGCGGGAGGAACGGGATGCCCAACTCCTTGATTTGCCTTGACGCCAGTCTTTTGGTACGGCTGGTATTGCCAACTGATGACGCATTGACAGAACAGTGGGCGACCTGGGAAAGGAGTCATCAACTACTTGTTGCGCCCACCCTACTATATTACGAAGTGACGAATGCGCTGCATCAATACCATCGCCACGGATACTTGAGCGCCGCAGCTATCCAGTCCGCCCAAGAAGTCTTACTGTCGCTAGGGATTCGTCTCTACGGAGACAGGCTTTTACATGAACTTGCCATGCAACTGGCGCAAACGCTGGCGCTGCCGGCAACTTACGACGCTCATTATGTGGCTCTGGCGCAGCGTATGGGCGCAGCGTTGTGGACAGCCGATAGACGACTGTTTAACAGCGTGCAACCCCTCTTTGCAGATATTCATTTGTGGTCAGGAGCATGATTGCCCACGAAAGGTCAGGTTTGCACAGCGCTCACGAATGGCTGTTGAAGCGGCGGGCGCGGAGGTGTTGGTAATGCTGGTCAATTTGCTGCACCATGCGCTCTACGCTGAATTCGGGGGCGCGGGCGCGGCCGGCGGCGCCCAGGCGGCGGCGCAGTGCGGCGTCGTTTAGCAGGTCTACCGTCCTGGCAGCCAGGGCGGCGGGATCGCCGCGCGGCGTCAGGAAGCCGTTGACGCCTTCGCTCACCGCTTCGGCGGAGCCATCGGCGGCGGTGCAGACGATGGGCAAGCCGGTGGCCATGGCTTGCGGCAGCACGCGCGGCAGACCCTCCCACAGGCTGGTCAGCACAAAAACGTCAAAAACAGCCATCAATTCGGGCACGTCGCGGCGGAGGCCGGTGAGGAGGGTGCGGGGGGCAATGCCGGCATCCTGCACCGCCCTCTCCACCTCCCCCCGCAGCGGGCCATCCCCCACAATGACAAACCAGGCATCCGGGCGCAGACGGGCTATCTGGGCATAAGCGACCACCAGGTCTAACGGCGCTTTTTGCGGCGACAGGCGGGTGACGCTGCCGACGACGGGGGCCGATGCCGGCAATCCCAACTGCGCCCGCATCGCCTCTGGCGGCGTCTGCGGATGCCCAAAGCGATCCAGTTCCACGCCGCTGCGAATGACCGCGTAATCTTCGCGGCGACCAATCCCCTGAGCCAACCCTTTCTCGATGTCCTGCGGCGAAACGACAATCAGGCTGTCCCCCGCCCAGGCGCCCAACTTCTCCAGAGCCACGTAAAATCGCCGCCGCGCAGGCGCCATCTGGTCGTGAAAGCTCCAGCCATGCACCGTATGCACCACAACAGGGACTCGCGCGCTTCTGGCTGCCAGCCGCCCCAAGACGCCCGCCTTAGAGCTGTGCGTATGCACAATGTCATACCCGCCCTGCCGCATCATGCGCCGCAGCTTGAAAAAAGCGCGCACGTCCTGAGCCGGGCTGATCTGGCGCACCAGTTCGGGCAGAATGGTCAACGGCACGCCGCGGGCGCGCGTTTCTTCGATGAGCGAGCCCTCGGCGCCCGTTTGGGAACCACAGACAACGGCCACCGCGTAGCGCCCGCGATAGGCTGGAGCGTGGTTCAGCCAATCCGCCGTCAACATCGTGTTCTCTTGCGCCCCGCCAATGATCAGGCGGGTGATGGGGTGTAAAACGCGAACAGGCGTCATCCCAGTTTATCTTGCATTTCCACAGGCAGATCGTCATCGGCGGCCTGGCTCGATTCCCGCTCAGGCATGACGGGCGCCGGCTGGCGGCGGCGCAGCGGACGGGTCAACACGCGCAAGGCGGCTTTGAACAGGTTCCAGAAGGTGCGCAGCAAAATCTTGATGTCCAGCCAGATAGACCAGTTTTCGGTATACCAGAGGTCGTATTTGGTGCGCTCCAGAATAGAAGTGTCGCCGCGTAACCCGTTCACCTGCGCCCAGCCGGTCATGCCGGCCTTTTCGCGGTGACGCTCCATGTAACGGGGCACGCTGCGGCGAAATTGGTCTACATAATAGGGCTGTTCAGGGCGCGGTCCCACCAGACTCATCTCTCCCATAAAAACGTTGATAAGCTGTGGCAGCTCATCAATGTCTACGTTGCGCAAAAATGTGCCCAGTTTGGTGCGGCGGGGATCGTTGTCCGTTGTCCAGCCCGGCCCGTCCTTTTCGGCATCCTGGCGCATGGAGCGAAACTTGACCATGGAAAATGGCTTGCCGTCCAATCCCATGCGATCCTGCACAAAAAAGACGGGGCCAGGCGATTCCAGTTTAATGGCTATAGCTACCAGCAGCATCAACGGCGAGAGGATTACCAGACCGAATAGCGAGCCAGCAATATCTATGAGCCGCTTAAAGACCATGAGGTAGCCCCGCATGGCGAAGTCACGCACGGACAAGAGCGGCAAGCCACCCAGGTCGTCAATCGTGGCCTGGGATGTCATAAACTGGAAGATGTCGGGGAAGACCTTGATGGAAACGCGCCCCCGTTCACAGTAGGAAATGACGCGCACCACTTCGCGATGGCCTTGCTCCGGAATAACGATCATGACTTCGTCTATGGCGTATTCGTCAATGATCGCCGGCAAATCCTCAGGGACGCCCAGCACAGGCACACCCGATATTGGCGACGCGGTGCGTTCGCTATTGACCAGGCCAACCAGTTCATATCCCAGGTTGGGCGACCACAGGACGCGCTGCAAAATGATGCGGGCCACGTCCCCTGTGCCCACAATGATCAAACGGTCGCGCCCCCAGCCGCGCCGCTGTAATCCATCCCGCACTGCCTGGTGCAGCGTGCGCCCCAGCATGAGCAGAATAATGGTAACCAACCAGGCGTAGATGACCATCGCCCGCGGATACTCTACTTCAAAGCTGGTATTTTTGAACAAAAAGGAGGTAAGGGCTACGGACATCATGACGCCAATAGAGACGGCGGCAAAGACGGCGTATAACTGGTCAATGCGAGAAACGGCGCGGGGAATGACGTATTGGCGGTAAAAGAGCAGCGTGGCGACTATGCTCAAAACGTGTACGATAAGCACGGGAATGTAGCGTACCAGGGGCACGGCGTTGACCAGTTCGGCGGGCCAGGGTATCCAACTGCGAAGCTGGTAAGCCAGGATAAAAGCCAGGGCTGCCAGCACAGTGTCTAGCAGCAGCAGCGAGGCGGCGTAAATGACGCGAACTCTTTGAGCAATCATAGTCAGATTTTCAAGACTGGTTCAATTTCGGAGCTTGAACCAGTCTACAGCTACTTATTTCTGGACAGTTACTTAGCGGGCGGGGCCAGAATGGCGGGGCCAGCCCACAGGTCGGGCCAGAGAGAGGGGCCCGCTTTCAGTCCAATGCCCATGATGATGAGCCAATGCAGCCACCAGGGCGTCTGTTGGCGATAATGTTTATAGTAGAAGATGGGCATGGCGCGGTAAAATTCATATTGTGTCTTTTGACGATTCTGGCGGCTGGAAGCGCGTTTAACGTGCAAAACGGTTACGGCGGGATTGTACACGACTCGCCAGCCAGCGTCCTTGATCCGCTTGGCCCAATCCAGGTCTTCGCCATACATCCAGAATCGCTCGTCCATCAACCCGACCTGGCGCACCGCCGCGCCACGCACCAGCATAAACGCGCCCACGACGGAATCCACGTCAGCCTGTTCATGCTCATCCAGAAAGGTCATATTATAGCGACCAAAGCGCGTTGAATGGGGAAAAAGGCGACTAAGCCCCAGGAAGCGGTAAAGCGACACGGTTGGGGAAGGAAATCCGCGGCGGCAAGCCAGGTCAAGCTGCCCGGTGGGTAACACCAATCGGGGACCCACAATGCCCACGTCGGTATTCTGATCCATGAACTGGAGCATGGCGAACAGGGCATCGGGCGGGAGTTCGGTGTCGGGATTGAGCAGCAGCACGTAGCGAGGCGGCTGGTCGCCTTCAATGCCCAGTGCGCGGAGGCCCTGGTTGTTGCCGGCAGGATACCCCACATTCTCGGCGTTGGCAATTAAACGCACCTGCGGGAACTCTGCCCGCACCATCGCCACGCTGTCATCCCGCGAGGCGTTGTCCACCACGGAGACGGCGTAGGTGAAATCGCCGCGGCTGGCAAAAACTGTTTGTAGACAGCGGCGCAGCAGGGCGGACACATTATAGTTTACTATGACGATAGCCAGATCAACCAAGAGGATCTCTCCAAATGCCAGATAGCAAGTTAAAATAGGGAGAGACTGGAGGAGTCTTAGAGACTGCTCCAGTCCAGGTAACGCCTATTGATTTCATTTTAACACAGCCAACGGGCGTATCAACTATGGATGCGCAGCGTTTGTTCAGTTCTCGCCCTACGCTGCCCATAGTTGGCTGCCCGACATCTCTATCCCAAGGGGTATTAGCGCAAGATGAAGCAACGGTTTACAGCGGGTTTTATGACGGGCATGGTTGCCTTTGTGATTTTTCTTTCGGGCTACTGGTTGGGGCAGTCGCCAGCCGCGCCGATCCAGTTGTATCGCGGGCAAATGCCGGCATCAGTGGATGAAACCACATTCGCCCCGTTTTGGGAAGTCTGGGACCTGGTGCATAAACGGTACTTCGACCAGCCGCTGGACGACGTGACGCTGACCACCGGCGCCATTGATGGCCTGTTAGCCACGTTGGATGACCGCAACACGCGCTACCTGACGCCTCAGGCAGAAGAAGCGGATCGCGCCAGCATGGAAGGGGAAATTCAGGGCATTGGGGCGGAGGTGGCCAATGAGAATGGAGACATTGTTATTGTCGCCCCTATCGAAGGCTCTCCGGCTGCCGCGGCGGGCTTGCGCCCAGGCGACATTCTGCGCCAGGCGGACGGCGTTGATTTGACAGGCATGGATGTCTCGGAGGCGGCGCGGCTGGTGCGGGGACCTGCCGGCACAACCGTGCGCCTGGTCATCGAGCGCGACGGGGAGCGTTTTGAAATAGACATTGTGCGCGATGTCATCAAGCTGGCTTCGGTGCGCGGGGAGATGTTGCCCCCCACGGAGGGGCATAACCTGGCTTATGTGCGTATCAGCCGCTTCGCCTTCCCTACCGCCGACGAGTTAACGGCGCTGCTGGAAGAACTGATGGCGCAAAACCCCAGCGGCTTGATATTGGACCTCCGCTTGAACCCTGGCGGCAGCCTGGAAACGGTGGTGGAGGTGGCGGATCAGTTTTTGCCTGCCGGCATTGTCTTAACAGAACGCTTTGGCGATGGGCGCGAAACGGTGTACCGCTCCGAAGAGGAGGGGTTGGCGCAAGATGTGCCCATGGTGGTGTTGATAGACGAGGGCAGCGCCAGCGCCTCCGAAGTGCTGGCGGGGGCAATTCAGGATCGCGGGCGCGGCGTTCTGATTGGGGTAACCACCTTTGGCAAAGGCACTGTGCAATCCGTCCATACGCTCAGTAATGGCGGCGGTTTACGCATCACGATTGCCCGCTGGCTGACGCCTGGCGACCGTTGGGTGCATGAAGAAGGTCTGACGCC
>CAYQYJ010000257.1:0-5879 GCA_964421605.1 uncultured Ardenticatenaceae bacterium
CCGTTGCCGCCAACGCCGCAGCGGCGCCGGCTGTTGGCTGGCCCGTAACCAACCCACGCAGCCGCGCCAACAAGCTCGCATGGGTTGTTTGCTCTGTGCGCCGCAGCAAATCGCCATCGCTAATGATGCCAACCACGCGCCGGTCGCTGTCTACCACCACGGCGCGGCGGCGGCGATCCCGCTCCAACGCCTGCAAAATCTCTTCTAACGTAGCCTGCGGTGCGACGGTAGGCACGTCCCTGTACATCAGGTCAACGATAGCTGCGCCTGCTGGCTCTGATCCGGCTGGCGCAATCTCCAGTCCGTCATCGCCAGGCGGCTGGCGACGTTCCAGCGCCCGCAGGATGTCTACACGGCTGACCCAGCCTATCAGGCGCCCCTGTTCGTTGGCGACAGGCAGCCGCTTGAGGTGATGCGTAACCATCTGCTGCACCGCCTGGCTCAAAGGCGCAGTGGGCGCAACGGTGATGACGGGCGCCGTCATTAAACTGGCTGCCGTTGCCGTCTGGCTGGACAGGCTCGCCAGTTTTTGCTGCCAATCGGCGGCTGACAGCGCCGTGGATCCATCCAGCCGCGCGCTGAGGCCCGCCCGCCGCAGTAGATCGCCATCCGTGATAATGCCCAAAAGTCGCCCATTTTCCGCGATAACGGGCAGACTGTGATACCCCTTTTGCAGCAGGAGGGTCACAATCTCCAGCGCCGGCGTATCGGGTGAGACGGCTGTCACCTCTGCGCGCATCACGTCCTGCACAGGCTGGCTCAGTGGAGCCGCTGTCCGCGGCGGGGTGTCGCTGGCTCTTTGCATCTTCTCGGCAAAGGGGGCCAGCATAATGCCTTCCATAATGGGCGGCTCTGTGATGGTTGTGGTGGTTTCGCTTTCTGCCGGCATTGCCGCCGCCCCCAAGGCCGCAATCGCTTTGTCCGCGCTCCAAAAAACGTGATCCGCGCCCAATTCCGCCAACACCCCGGCCCGTTCCAGCAGCAGCCGCACCCGGTCATCCATAGACGTCAGCAACACATCTCCGCCCCCTTGCCGCTGGCGATGCAGCAGTTCCCGCACCACATCCACCCCCGTGGCGTCAATCAGCGGCACGCCGCGAATAGAAAGGATCAAGGTAGCGCCTGGTTCGTCGTGGCTTTCCACAAACTCCAGCAAGCGGCGGGCTGCCGCAAAAAAGAGCGGCCCGCTCAGGTAATAGACGGCCACGTTCTGTCCCGGATGGATATACTGCTGGCCCACGTCACTTAATCGCTCTATTTCCACTGGCTTGCGCGCAATCCGTAGTTCGCTCATTTGCGCCATAAAGATCAGCGTGCTAATGCCAAATCCGATTAAGATGGCTTGCGTCAAATCCAGGATAACGGTTGCCGCCAGAGTAATAACAAAGGCGACGATAGCATGTTTCAGGCGATGGCTAAAGTAAAAGCGGATGGTATGCCACTCATTCATGCGCCAGGCGGTGACCAGCAGCACGCCAGCCAGCGCCGCCAGCGGCACGCGCCCGATGACGCTGGCTAACAGCAGCGCCGCCAACAGCAGCACAACGCCGTGCAAAATGGGGGACAGGCGCGTTACGCCGCCGCTCTTAATATTGACGCTGGTGCGGGCAATCGCTGCCGTAGCTGGCACCCCGCCGAACAGAGGCGTGATAATGTTGCCCACGCCCTGAGCAATTAATTCCAGATTGTTGTTCAAGCGAATGCCCGTCATATTCCCCGCCACGGCCCCGCACAATAAACTTTCGATGGCCCCCAAAGCGGCAATAGACATGGCGGGCACAACCACGTTGCCCAATTCGCGCCACGGTATCTGGCTCAGCGTAAGGCGATTTTCCAACAAGATAGTGCGCGGAATGGCGCCAATGATGGGTACATCCCAATGGGTCAACAGCACCATGACGGTCGCCAGGATGATGCCCACCAGCGAGCCAGGAATGCGCCTGCCAAACCTGAACCGCGGCCAGATGAGCATGGTCAGGATAACGACCACTCCCAGCCCTATCGCTTCCAGGTTGGGCGCGACGCCATGTTCCACGTAATACCCCATCTTTTCGATGACATTTTCCGCCGCGGGCGTCTGGATGCCCAGGAAGTTATCAAGCTGCCCCAGGGCGATGATAATGGCAATGCCGCTGGTGAAGCCCGTGATCACCGGGCCCGGGATGAGGGCTACGACGCGCCCCAGGCGAAAGAGACCGAGGAGGGTGAGCATAATGCCGGCAAGCAACCCCGCCAGCCACATCCCTTCCAACCCGTAACGGCTGACGAGGACAATCAGCACCGCCGACATGGCGCCGGTAGGCCCGGAAATTTGATACGGCGCTCCCCCCAGGAGCCCCATCACAATGCCCGCTAAAATAGCCGTCACCAACCCTGCGGCGGCATCTGCGCCGGAAGCGACGCCAAAGGCTAATGCCAGCGGCAAAGCCACCGCGGCCACAGTAATACCCGCCAATACATCTTTTTGCAGCGTCGCCCGGCTGTAACCAGCAAACTCGCGTCGCCACATACCCAACCAATCCTGGATCATGGTACGTCCCTTTTTCTGTTGTTACTTTGAAGGATTTTTGGCGTCCGGCACGTTGTCGAAGGCTCAATTACAAGCTGTGCAGATGTCGGTGCGTCGTAGGCAGCATTTTATGCCCGTCAGGGTCGCAAAGCAAGGGATGGCTTCACGGGGAAGAGATGGCAAAAACCCGCCAGATTTTTGTCATCTGCTCTGCCACGAAAGACTCGCCCACCTATTCATAGGGTTCCCCATTCCCCCGATTGCGTCTATCTCTTATCCCATTCGTGCAGCGCCCTTTTGATGAGCGCCTGCACGTCGCTGTCCGGAATCTGGCCCGGATTCTCGTAATAGCGACCATCTACGTCAATCTGCAATGTACCTGTGGTCCCGCTTACCAACCGCACCCGCCGTCCAGTCAACTGCGGCGTCGTTTCCAGATGCCGCTGCAAAATGGCGTTAATTTGAGCGGCAATGTCCATGGTGGGCGTCACCGTTGCGGGTGGGGCAGGCGGCGCAGCCCGCCCCAGCAATGACAGGCGGCGCGGATTGGCGGCCGGCGGCGGGGCTGGCGCAGCCGTTTCTTCCTTTTTCTGTTCTAGGGTGTTCAGAAAGGCGGCCTGTCGTTCAGCCAGGAGAGCGTCAGCCATGCTGCCGTCTGCCGCAAAGTCAATAGCTGGCGCTAACCCGGCGTCCACCAAAGCCTGATACCCGCCCGCAAAGGCAATCAGTTCACCGATGGCGGCCATAACGCGCTGCTGTACGGCTCCTGCCGGCAGTTCCTCCAGCTTGGTATACCGTTGGTTCCCCACCTGAACCACCAGTTTGCCCAACGGCGGCACACGTAAAACGTGCATGACTTCGATCTCTGTCTGCATAATTCACCTCAACTGACATAAATCTTCTGAACACTGTTCACTATCTTCGAAGGGGTTGGCAGTGGGGGCAGTAATGCGTGCTGCGCCCGCCCAACACCATTCGTTCAATCGGACGACCGCATTCATAACAGGGCTGACCGGTGCGGCGGAACACTTTAACCGCATTTTGCATCTCCCCTTTTTGCCCGTCTGGTTTGAGGTACAGGCTGATGCTGGCCCCCTCGCGGTCAATCCCCAACTGCAAGGCGTGGCGAATGCCATTGTACAACCGCTCCACCTCTTCAGGCGACAGGCTGCTGGCTGCCCGCTGTGGATGCAAGCGAGCGTCGAACAACGCCTCGTCCGCGTAAATGTTGCCAATGCCCGCCACCACCGGTTGATCCAACAGCAGCGGCTTTAGCGCCCGCGTTCGCCCATGCAGCCGCGCCGCCAGCGTAGATGCCGTAAACGTGGGCGACAATGGTTCCGGTCCCAGCTTGCCCAGAATCGTTTGCGGATCGCGCACCAGATACACTCTGCCGAATTTGCGCTGGTCGCGAAAGCGCAGCGCCTGCCCGTTGTCCAGATAAAACACCGTATGGACGTGTGGGTGCAGCGGCTGGTCGGCAGCCGTTACCGCCAGGTGGCCCGACATCTTCAGGTGCAAAATAAGCGTGTCTGGCCCGTCCAGATGGAAAACCAGATATTTGCCGCGGCGGGTTATATCGTCAATCTTGCTGCCCGGCAGCCGCATTTGCAGTTCAGCCAGGTCGGGCGTGACGATGTGGCGCGGCCAATCGTTCCACACGCCCGTGATGATGCGATCCCGCAGCAGCGGGCGCAGGGCGCGCACAATCGTCTCAACTTCAGGCAGTTCAGGCATAGCGGTCAATCGCTCCCTGGCAGCAGGAAACGCCCGCTGTCATAGAACAGTTCATCATCCACCCAAATCTGCCCCCCATCGCGCATGTCGCAAATCATGTCCCAATGAATGGCGGAGCGGTTGCGGCTGCCTGTTTCAGGGTAGCCTGCGCCCACCGCCAGGTGAAACGTGCCGCCAATTTTCTCGTCGAAGAGGATGGACTTGGTAAAGCGGTCAATGCCATCGTTTGTGCCAATGGCGAACTCCCCCAGGAAGCGCGCGCCCGCATCGGTATCGAGGGCGCTGTGCAGCGTCGCCGCCCCTTTTTTTGCCGTGGCTTCTACCACCTTGCCGGCATCAAAGCGCAGTTCAATCCCGTCTACTTCCTGCCCCTGGTAAATGGCGGGATAGGTGAATTGCACCCAACCATTCACCGATTCCTCTACCGGGCCCGTGAAGATTTCACCGCTGGGCATATTGCGGCGACCATCGGAGTTAATGAAGGCGCGCCCGGCAATAGACAGCGTGAGATCGGCGTGCGGCCCTTGCACGCGCACTTGCTCCTTACCCTGCAGCCAATCCACCAACCGTTGTTGGTCAGCGGACATAGCTCGCCAGGCAGCCACCGGGTCCGGCTGGTCCAAAAAGCAGGCGCGGTAGACGAACTCCTCATATTCCGACAGCGACATATCCGCTTCTTGCGCCTGGGCGTTGGTGGGGAACATGCTCCCCACCCAGCGCATTTCGCCCGCGGCGCTGCGGCGCATACGGATGTCCAGCAGTTGGCTTTGGGCGCGGCGGTAGATGGCTTGACGCCCTGTGGGCACATTGCTCAAGGCGCGGGTGTTGCTGCCGCCGCTGATGAAGATGCGACAGTCGTAGGTTTCGGTTACCAGAAGTTGCACCGGGTCAACCCGGCGCAGTTGTTCGTCGCTGCCTTCTTTGAGTAGAACCTCTTCCAGTTCGTGGTCTTGCCAGAGGACGGTGGGATGCCCGCCAGCGCGCAAAACGGCGCGGTAGGTGGCGGTCAATGCCGGCATCACCGCCGCCGCCCCCATAATCACTACCTTGTCGCCAGGTTGCACCGCCACGCAATACTTTGTCAATAAATCAGCCAGTTTGTTTACGCGAGGATCATTCATATCATTTGTTCTGTTGCGAGAGCCTGTTCAGCCCATCTTTCGCTGGTTTTCCAGTCACCATTATAACCCTTTTTGTAATCATTCACTCCCCCCAGATCATTGACAGCAATTCTCAATTTCACGACCTGAGACAACTCATCAGGAATACCTGGCATCGCTTTCTCCAGAGCAATTGTTACATCTGAGCAAGAAGATGCTGGACAACCTACGCGATGCGCGTGACCGGCTCAACCAGAGCCCACAAAACAGTTCCCGACCATCAGGAAGCTATGCGCCCTGGCAACAAACTGTCGTCGGCGACAAAAAGGAGTCACTTTAGAGTGGATAACAATGTCCATCAAGGTCAGTCCCAATTGTGGGTTGGTTTAAAATGTAACTATAGCGATTATAGCTTTTCGGGTTAGCGGCATCCGGCACAATCGTATCCGCGCTGACAAACCGGCCAACGCCGGGCAAATAGAAGCGGGCGTTCATGTAGATGAGGCCCAGGTCGTTATGGCTCAGGTTGTCGT
>CAYQYJ010000258.1:0-5866 GCA_964421605.1 uncultured Ardenticatenaceae bacterium
ACGCTGGATCGGGAAGGGCGGTGGAGCGATCATCGGGAGTTTGTGCGTGCCGGCATTCCTGCCGTACGCCTGACGGAATCGGTCGAAGACCAGACCTTGCAGCACACCAGCGCCGACACGCCTGAGCGCCTGGATTACACCTATTTGCAGCAGGTGACGCAGTTGAACCTGGCGGTAGCCGCCAATATGGCGGGCGCGCCGTCGCGCCCGGCGCCGCCCGTGCTGGCGCGCATGGCGGACGCCGGGGCGTATATCCTCACCTGGCCGCCAGACCCGCTGGCGGCGGGTTACGCGATTTCTTTCCGACCTCTGGACGCGCCTGGCTATGGAGATTTCCGCCTGGTCAATACGGCGCAGGCGGGTAATATTGCGCTTACGGGGTTGGATCCGACGTTGACTTATGCGGTCAGTCTGGCGTCGTTGGATGCGGCGGGGCGCATCAGCCTCTTTTCGCCGGAGATTATTACGGGGCCGTGAGTATAGGACGCTGATGACGCGGATAGGGCGCAGATAAAGGTAGATTAAATTTACGGAATCAGGGGTGGGTGTCAGCCCCGCCTGCGGCGGGGCTGACACCCATTTTTATGGGGTTATTGGCTGGGGGAGATCAGAACTTGTAGGGTACCGCTGTCATCCAACGAGGTGATGGTTACAGACAGTTTGCCCGTATCGTTCATAAAGCCCAGAACGGTCGAATTTTCTCCCAGGTCCAGGGGTTCGCCATCTGGCTGGTAACCCAGGGCAGCCATCTCTGTCTGGTAGAATGCAACCACTTCAGCAAAAGCCGTGTTGGTGCTGTAAATGACAATGCCCTGGAATTGGCTAACATTGGCGGCGTCAGCCATCATGGGCCAGTCGGATGCGGCCGTGTCCACCTGACAGTCGGCAGGAATTGTCAGTTCAGCCACCTGGTCAATCTCCGTCACGTCGTATGTCAGCGCCAGGTCTCCCCTGGCACTGGCGTCGCCGCCCGTGAATTGGTCGCTAACGCCCGTGGCATCCAACTGGATATGGGAAACAAAACCATATTCTTTAGACAGACAAACCAGACCGTTCAACGTCTCCGCATCCTCAAAACCGGTAGGAATATCGCTCTGGTCAAAAGCGTAGCAATCAGACACAAATCCGTTGTGCATTTCTTCGCCAACGTAGTCCGCGCTTTGCAAATCGGTGAGCAGGTCCTCTTCAGGGCTGATGATGGTGTTGAAGGAGTCGGCGAATCCGCCTATGTCGGCGCTGCTGCCAGAGAAGCAGCCCAATCCGGTCATGGAGGTATAAACGGTGTCGCCAATGGTGGTCATTTCAATCACCTGGGCTTCCCCTTGATCGGGCAGTCCAGACATGGTGATGCTAAAGCGGCTGGCAGGCGGGTTTTGCACGGTTACCATGTCCATGTTCATGGCGGTGTTCACCGGGCTGCCATCAGCCGCCGTACCCACAAAGTTCATGGTGATGACGGCGTGATAGCTGTTGTGCGACTCCAGGGCGCTGCCAACTTCGGCGAGTTGGGCGGCGGTGAGCGCCTGCGCGCCGCCAGCTTGCGCCTCTGCCGCGGCTTTTGTGGCGACAGGGGCTTCGGTAGTCGCCGGGGCTAATGCGGCTGTGGTGGACGTGGGGGCGGTTTCTGCCGGCATTTCCGCGGCTGTCTCTTCCTCTGCTGTGCTGGCTGTGGCGGCGGGGGCCATTGTGGCGGCAGGTTCTTCGCTGCCGCCGAGGCCACAGGCCAGCGCCGTCAGGCTTAAGATCAGCACAAAGAGGGTTATCCAACGAGTTGTTTGTTTCATCTTCCTTTCCTTCATGATGGGTTTGAGTGGTTCGTGGGGAGTGGTCAGGGCGCGGAAACCGCGCCAATCCCGCACGGGCCTTAAAAGAAATCTGCATATCCTGTGATAGGTGGCATTCTGAGAATTTGAGCCACGAGTCAATCGGAGGGTTTTCATCCCTTACAACGTATGGCTCTCATCTACTCCCAAAACCAACGGCTGGCTGGTGGTTTCGGCGGCGACGCGGGCGGCCCAGGCGGCGACGTCTATGGAAATGACGGGCCAGGTGTTGTAGTGACAAGGCACCACCTGCCTGGGCTTCAGGTAATCCAGAGCCAGAATAGAGTCGTCTGGCCCCATGGTGTAGTTGTCGCCGATGCAGATGACAGCCAGGTCGAGGCCAGCCCGCCCAATCAGGGCCATATCCGAAAACAGGGCCGTATCGCCGGAAATGTAGATGCGCTTGCCGCCTACGGTCAGGAGAAAACCGCCAGGCATGCCGCCGTCGCTGCCATCGGGCAGCATGGAACCGTGCAGGGCGGGCGTGAATTTGACGTGCCCAAACGGGTGGTTCCAGCCGCCGCCAATGTGCTGCCCGTGCGTCTTATGATGGCCCTGGTTTTCTACCCAGGAAACAATCTCAAAATTGGCAATGACGGTGGCGCCGCTGCGTTTGGCAATGGCTATGGTATCGCCCACGTGGTCGCCGTGGCCGTGCGTCAACAGTATGTAGTCAGGATTCAGGGCGGCGGCTTTGGTTTTGGCCAGCGGGTTACCGCTGAAGAAAGGGTCTACCAGCAGTTTGACGCCATTGACGTTGAGGGATAAAGCGGAATGACCGTGAAAAGTCAGGGTAACAGACATGACATACCTCCAGGAAACATAGTGGGCAGCGGCGAGTGGTCAGTGGTCAAGAAGCTGGCTCGTCCTGCCCGCTAAATCGTGTTCGATAATGCGCTGCCAAGTATAAGCAAGCAGGCAGGGGGCGTCAAACAAAAAAAGCGCCGCCAGGTTGGCTGGCGGCGCGGCAGGCAAAGGGAAAACAAGTAGAAAGAAGATCAGGGGGTGGAGAGGCCGAGGCGTTGGGCAGCCTGCCGGCATAGGCTGGCGCCGCCGGCGCTTAGCCAGCGCTGCAAGGTGTCGCTGACGCTGCTGCCGCTTTGTATTTCCTCATAAATGCCCGTGCTCCAGACGTAATAGCGCTGCGTTTCATGGGCCCAATTGTCCCAGGTTGTGCCGGCAGCGTACTGCCCGCCGTTGTAGCCAGCGAAAGCTCGCCCGACATCGCCGCCCGTTTGCTGCAAGCGCTCGACGTAGTAGGTCAGGCCGCGGCGGGCGTTGGTGTCGGGGTCCTGCATATCTTCACCCGCGGCAAAGTGAAAGGGCATGACCTGGAACAGCCCTTGCGCCCCAGCGCTGGATACCGCCTGCGGGTCGCCGCACGATTCAATTTGCATGATGGTGGCGGCAATGTTGGGGTCCAGGCCATGGGCGGCAGCCCAGGCAGTGATCTGCGGCCCCCAGTGCTGCACTTCAGGCGTGAAGATGCTGGAAATGCCGCTGGGGGGCAAAACGGGCTGGTCTGGAGGAGCGGGTTCTGCCTCAGCGGCTTCGACGACGGCAACGGCGGGGGTATTCTCTTTTACTGCCGGCAGCTTCGTGGCAAATAACACAACGATAGCCACGACCACCCCCAGAATCAAGAGCATACGCCGATGAAAGGGATCAGGCCCCCAATAGGTCTCTTCCGATACCTGAACATGGAAGTATTCGTCGTCGAGTTCGTCCGCGTCGGTGAAAGGTGTGTTGATGGGGTTCATGGAGATGGGCGGTACGGTGTAAGCCATGTTGAGATACCTTTAGACCTGTCTCTATTGTAAACGGCTGGGCGCAAACAGCCAAAATCGTGATCGGTGGGAAGCGGCAGTGGTCAGAGTTTTGCGCCCGGCAGATGATGTGGGGCGCTAATCGTCCTGGCTGCTGCGGGCTTTGAAGGGCAGTCGTTGGCCTAAGGGAGGCATGGGCGGGCGTTGGCGGCTGCGATTGTCGGGTGGGCGGCGAACGGGTTGCGGCTGTTGGGCGACGGGTCGCCGGGGCTGCGCAGGCGTTACCTGGGGAGCAGGATCAGGAAACGGATCGGGTTGGTACACTTCATCCAGTTCTACAGGCGTCGCCGCGGTCACTGGCGGCGTCACGCTTGCTCTGACCGGTTGCGGGGCTTCGGCGCGATGGGGACGCACCGGGCGCGGCGTGGCTTTTAACTCTGGCTGGGCCGCCACCGGGGAGGCAGATGGCCGGGGCGCAGGGGCGCTACGCGCAGGCGCACCAGGGCGGGTAATGTTGGCGCGGAGATCGCCAAACAGATGGTCGCCCGCCAGGGTGATGCCGCCAATAAAGAGAATGCGCGTGAGCCAGACAAGCACGGCGACAAAGATGGGGACGATTTGCAGCAACTGCTCGCGGCTGAGCACTTCGTTGCCAAACTGGTGGTTGAGCAGGGTCAAAGAGATGGCCCACCAGGTCATTAAGGCGTTCATGGTAGCCCCTAACAGCCAGGCGCCCATCAGGTACCACACTTCTTTGGGTTCGTCCCGCCCTTTTTCGGGCGTGAAAAAACGCACCAGGCCAGCGAAGTCAATGGCGCAGAAGGCTATGGCCAGGATGGTTGCCCAACGCAGCCCCAGAAAGGCTACATCGCCCAGGAGGTTAGCCAGAGCATACTGGGTGGTGTCGAAGTTGAACATTTCAAACGCCAGCAGGGCTACAGCCATAATCAAAGCAATGGCTGCCTGCTTACGCAGGACGGGCATCCCCGCCAGGGGATTGTTGAAAGTCATGCTGTTTCTCATGGTTGCCTGCCTCCTCGAACAGAGTGGTGGGTGGTGAACCGTGACTAGAAGTTACACCAATGCTAGTGATACCCAAAATAGAACATGTGTTCTTTTTGATTCCTGGCATAATAGCACGGGTGTTCTATTGTGTCAAGACCTTATAACAAAATGGGTTTTACGGTAAAACCCAGGAAGAACACACAGAAAGAACCGGGGCATTCTGTGCAGGGGGGGTCAGGCGCGGCTGAAGAAGAAGGCGTTTTCGGGGCGGAATTCGTGGGGGGCGTTGGCGATGAGGGCGACGTTGTTGAGGGTGATTTCCCAGTCAATGGGGGTATGGCGGAACCAGCGCAGCACAGCGGGTAAGTTATCATCCGTGAGATCGCCTTGCGCCAGCGTAATGTGGGGCAGCCAGCGGTCGGCGGCATAATAGGGGACAGGCGCGACGGCGGCGGCGGCAAACGCCGGACGCAGCAGCCCGTGCAGGGCGGTCAGGGCGACGGAGCGGACGACGGGCAGGTAGAGGACAAAATGCGGGTGGGTGAACAGCCCCAAGCCGGTGGCGCGGACGTTAAAGGGGGCCGCCTGTTGGGCGATGGTTTGCAGGGGGGCGCGGATTGTGCCGGCATCAATACGCTCCGCGACATAGTAGGAAATGTGGGGGATGGGGGTCTGGCGCGGCAGGAATGTCAAGCCAAACGTCTTTTCTAACGTATCCCAAATGGCGCGGACGCGGGCTTCGTGCGGCGCGTCCAGGAGTGAGACAAGACCTTCCATGATTTTCCTATGCGGCAGGTAGAGGTTCCAGGGTCATGGAAGAGATTATACCACGAGTGGATCATGGCTTCACCACCCAGGCAGCGTTTGACTTCTTCAGGCGAAAGATTATACTAAAGAGAGAACGGATGTTCGGAACCAGTTCGATGTGAGGAAACGAGAAATGGATTTTGCCAATCAGATTATCCTGGGAGATTGCGCACAGATCTTACAGCAAATCCCCGATAATTCGATTGATCTTATTTTTACGTCACCTCCTTACGCGGATCAACGCCAAAACACGTATGGCGGGGTAAAGCCGGACGCTTACGTAGATTGGTTCTTGCCAAAAACAGAGCAGTTATTGCGTGTCCTCAAACCTACAGGTACGTTTATCCTAAATATCAAGGAGAGGGTAGTAGATGGGGAACGGCATACCTATACAATTGATTTGATATTAAGAATGCGGGAGCAGGGTTGGCTGTGGACCGAAGAGTTTATCTGGCACAAGAAGAA
>CAYQYJ010000259.1:0-2906 GCA_964421605.1 uncultured Ardenticatenaceae bacterium
CCTAACAACGCCATTTATGGCTTGTGGGATTATCTGTATCCGATTGCCGGCACAGCCAACGGCCTCATCTACACCCGCCAGATCAGCCCCACGCTGTATGCCGTGCAGTGGGAGCGCGTGGGTCACTGCTGCACAGGCAGTTCGCCCGAAACCTTCCAGATTTTGCTGGACGGTTCCGACAACTCCATCACCCTGCAATACCAGGACGTCAGCCTGGTGAGCAGCGCCACCGTAGGCGTGGAAAATGACTCTGGCCTCAAAGCCACGCAAATCTCTTACAACCAGAACGGCATCATCATAGATGGCGCCGCCTTTGAACTGACGCCCGTGACGCAGTTCATCACCATTCCTTCTTACGCACAGAGCAGCCAGCCATTGGCCTGGCAAGAGATTGGGCCATCCGACGACACGCGCGTGGTGGCTCTGAGCAACGACACCTACACGCAGGTGAATCTGGGCTTCCCGTTTGCGTTCTACGGCAACAGCTACAACCAGATGTACGTCAGCTCCAACGGCTACGTCAGCTTTGGCGCCGGCTACACTACTGGCAGCAACAGCGCCATCCCCAGTCTGGGCACGCCCAACAATGCCATTTACGGCTTGTGGGACGACCTCTACCCCATTGCCGGGGCGTATGGCGTCATCTATACGCGCCAGATCAGCCCCTCGCTCTATGCCGTGCAGTGGGAGCGGGTGACGCACTGCTGCAGCACGACCTCGCCAGAAACGTTCCAGATTTTGCTGGACGGTTCGGACAACTCGGTCACGCTGCAATACCAGGACGTGACGGCTACCAGCAGCGCCACCGTGGGCGTGGAAAACGAAATCGGCAACTACGCCACGCAGCTTGTGTATAACCAGGCGGGCGTGATTGTGGATGGGCTGGCGTACCGGCTGACGCCGTACACCCAGGCCATTACCGTGCCCACCTACCTGACGGCTACCGTGCCTATCACCTGGGCGGATATTGCGCCGCCGGCAGGCACCAGTGTGGTCGCTCTGGCGGACAACACCTTCACGCAGGTAGACCTGGGCTTCTCGTTTGAATTGTACGGCACGCCCTACACGCAGATGTACGTCGGCTCCAACGGTTTTGTCAGCTTTGGCAATGGGTATACCCATTCGTCCAACGGTGCCCTGCCCAATCCGAGCACGCCCAACAATGCCATCTACGCCCTGTGGGACGACCTCTACCCCATTGGCGGCAGTTACGGTCAGATCTACACGCGGCAAATCAGCCCCACGCAGTACGTGGTGCAGTGGGAGGGAGTGACGCACTGCTGCTCAACGACCTCGCCGGAAACGTTCCAGATCATCCTGAACGGCGCAGACAACACCTTCACCCTGCAATATCAGGACGTGACGGCGACCAGCAGCGCCACCGTAGGCGTGGAGAATATCAACGGCGTCAAGGCGACGCAGACGGTGTACAACCAGGCGGGCGTCATCGTAGATGGGCTGGCGCTGCACTTTGCGCCCATTGTCGAAGAACCGGAGCCGCCGCAAATCTGCGATCCGCAGCAGGTGCAGCCGTTGAACATGATGCTGGTGATTGACCGTTCCGGCTCAATGTCCGGGCAGGCAATCATTGACGCCAAAGCGGCAGCGGTGGCTTTCGTGGACCTGATGAACCTGGACATTGACCGGGTGGGGTTGGCTTCCTTTGCCAGCTCGGCCACTTTGAACTACCCGTTGACCCAGGATGGCGAGGCGGTGAAGGCGGCAATCAATGCCCTGGTAGCCAGCGGCTCGACAGCGATTGGCGACGGTCTGGCGGTGGGGCAGGCGGCTCTGGTTGCTGGAGCGGAGCCGGGCGTGGCGCCAGTGATGGTGCTGCTGTCCGACGGCTACAACAATGCCGGGCAGGACCCGATTAACGCGGCCAACGTAGCCAAAGCGGCGGGTACGCACATTGTCACCATTGGTCTCGGTTCGGGTGTGGACACGGGCCTGATGCAGGCCATTGCCTCGACGCCGCAGGACTTCTACTACGCGCCTAATTCTTCAGACCTGGCGGAAATCTTCGCCTCTATTGCCGGCGGCTTCTGCCGGCAGCCGCTGCCCTACGTGGACGGGTGTGGCTTCGTGTTGTGGGAAGAAACCGTACCTGTGACCACCACCACCACCCTGGACGTGACGCGCATGGCCGGGCCACTGAACGTCAGCGGACGGTTAAAGCTGGATGGGCGCATCTTTGCCGAAACGGGCCAACTGCTGGATCAGCACCAGTACCCGTTCTACCTGTACGACGAAACCACCGCCCTGACGCTGGATACCGACCGCGACATCTACCGTCCGGGCGAGACCATTCAGGCTAGTGGTTTTGTGACCAACACCAGCGCCCTGGCGCAAGACATGATCCTGCGCCTGTACCATGACAACGACCTGCTGCTGTCGCAGGCGCTTTCGCTGACGCCGGGCCAGGGCTTTGGCTACCAACTGACGCTGACGGCGACCGCGCCGCTCAGTTCCACCAACTTCAACCTGGCGGCGACGGCTAACGGGCGGGCAGTGTTTAAGACGGTGACGGTCAGCGAACCGCAGGTGGCGGCGCGGCTGGACGCGCCGTCTGTGGCCGGGCGGGCGCCGTTCTCCGCCACCCTGACGCTGACGAACACGGGGATTGTGCCGGCATCTATCACCGCCGCCATCCAAAACGCCACCAACAGCCAGCTCTTTAACCTGGTTCCGGGCCAGGTCGCCCGCCTGGAAGGCAGCCTGAGCATTACCCAGGACACGGTGGTGACCGCCCCCCTCAGCGGCGACCTGACCACGACCCTGACCCAGACGGTCATCTTCGGCGAAGCGGCGACTATTGCCGTCACGCCGCAGTCCGTCTACCCGGTGGGGCTGGTCAACGTGCCGTACCTGTTGACCAATACGGGCATCCTGCCCACCGCTTTCGA
>CAYQYJ010000259.1:3006-5837 GCA_964421605.1 uncultured Ardenticatenaceae bacterium
GGTCAGAGCGTAGACCTGCTGCTGCCTGTGGACGTTAGCGCGGCGGCGGCGGGCGACCACCCGGCGCATCTGCGCCTGCTGGACCAGTCCGGCAGTGAAGTGGACCAGGCCGACGTTACCCTGGCTGTGCCTGGCCCCGACCTGGTATTGACCGACCTGCCCACCAACCTGACGCTGCCCGTCAGCACCACGGTGACGATGACGTTTGGCGTGGCTAACCACGGGGCGGCAGCCGGCGAGGGCACGCTCAGCTTTGCCTTTAGCGACTACGTGGACGAAGTGCAGCGCTTCTGGCTGGCGGGCGGCCAGGATGGGACCGTTAACTTTACCTTCTTTGTGCCGCCGGACATCGAAGCCAAAGTGTATCCGGCGCCTTACGCTTTCAATGACGAGCCGGGCGTACTGTTCCTGAACGTTGAGGGCATAGACATTGGCGTGACGCCGTCGCTGGACAAGGCGGGCTACTATGAAGGAGAAACGGCGCTGCTGACGCTGCACATCAGCGAACTGGCGGATCGGCCCACCGTGCCGCTGTACGCGCTGGTGCGCTTCAATGAGTACAGTGAGCGGCAGTCGTTCGCGCTGCCGGCATTGGGCAGCACCAACCTGACCTTCAGCGTACCCGTTTCCTTCCTGGGCGATGAGAAGGTGTTCTATGGTATCTATGGCGAAGCCTCCGATACCAGCATCCACCTGAACACCATCTACCTGCCGCAGTTGTACCCGGACGTGACGGTGCTGACGGATAAGCAAGTGTATGAACCTGGCGAAACGGTGCTGGCGACGGTGGTGACGACGGCGACGGGGCAGTTGGATGTGGTAGCGCCGGGATTTGCCGGCATTATCCCCCTGCCCGGTCACGACACCACCTTCACCTTTACCCTGCCGCTGGCGATAGCGCGCGGCACGTACAGCATTGACTCCGTGCCCCAAGATTGCAACTGCCTGCACGAAGGCGAAACGCTGCGCACCCCCTTTGACGTGGCGGCGCCCGAAGTGCGCGTGGTGAATGCCTATCTGGAGACGCCTGCCTGCGAGACTGGCGCGCCCAATCTGCTCCATTTGGACATCGCTTCCAATGAAGCGGTCACGGGCCTGCTGCGCGTCTGGTTGGAGCAGCCCAATGGGGCGCAATCGCTGCTGGCTGAACAGACAGTTAGTGTGGCGGCGCTGCCCGCTAATATGTTCACGGTGCCGTTTACCCCGACCAGTGACCAGAGCGGCGTGCATCGCGTGCGGTATGAGCTGCTGCATCTGGCGGCTGCCGACCTGTTCTACGCCGTAGGCGCGGAAGCGTGCGACGCCGGGCAGTCCATTGTAGTGGGCGTGGTCACGGATAAGCCGTCGTATAACGACGGTGAGACGGTGCTGGCTACGGTGACGTTGTTCGCCTTGCAGCCAGGGCCGGGCGACCTGACCCTGGCGGTGGACGGCGGGCTGGTGAGCAGCCAGGCGGTTGCCCTGAATGGCGGTTACCAGACGGTGACGGTAGACCTGGGCGCGGCTTTTGCCGCCGGCGACCACGAGGTGCAGGCGGTGTTAACGCAGGCGGGGTTGCACAGCGCGGCGGATACGCGCTTTGCTTACGGCGCTGACCTGCCTGACCTGGCGATCTCGCCGCCGTTTGTGCTGCGCAACGGCACGCTGGAACGGAATGCGGACTTGTTTGTGGTGAATGCCGGCAGCACTGCCGCGCCAGCCACCACCGTAGACCTCTACCTGGGCCACCCGGATAATGGCGGTCAGTGGGTGGGGACGGCGGCGGTGCCTTCTCTGGCCCCCGGCCAAAGCCATACCGCCCGTATTGGTTACTCAGTAGCCGGTGTGACCGATCTGACTTACATGCTGGTGGCTCGCGTAGACCCGACTAACGCCATCACCGAACGGCGCGAAGACAACAATCAGGCGCAGACGGAAACGCGCATGCCGCCTACGGTGGAAGCGGGCCCCGACCAGACGATTGTGGAAGGCGGCACGGTCAGCCTGAGCGGCGCGTACTTCACCGGGCCCGATCCGCTGGACAGCTACACGGCTAACCTGTTCTGGGAGTACCAGGACGAGGTTATCTCGCCCACCGTGCCCATGATTACGATTAGCGGCACGCTGGCGCTGATGAGCGGTTCTTACACCTATCTGGACGACAATCCATATCCGGTGAGCATCACCGTGTGCGACAGCAGCGGCATGTGCGCCCAGGACACTTTCCTGGTGACTGTCCTGAATCTGCCGCCAGTGGTAGAGGCTGGCCCTGACCAGACGGCGGACGCAGGCGTGGTTGTCGGATTGGCGCCGGCGACGTTTACGGATGCCGGCATCTACGACGTTCACGCCGCCATCGTTGATTGGGGTGATGGCACGACCGAAGAAGGCGTCGTCAACGAAATGAATGGCGTGGGCAGCGTCGCCGCCACGCACAGCTACATCAGTGGCAGTACCTACACCGTTACTGTGGAAGTGTGCGACGACGACAGCGACTGCCACAGTGACTTCTTCCTGGTGACCGTGACGGGCAATATTGGCAACAGCGATCCAGTAGCCCTGCCGGACGCAGCCACGACTGCCGAAAGCACGCCTGTGAATGTGGATGTGTTGGCGAACGACAGCGACGAGGACGGGGACGAGTTGATGGTCATTGAGGTGACCACACCCGCGCACGGCAGCGCCGCTGTTAACCCTGACAAGACGATCCAATACACACCTGGGCCCGGTTTTGTGGGCAGCGACAGCTTTGAGTACACCATCAGCGACGGTCAAGGCGGTCTGGCGTCGGCTGTTGTCACCGTGACTGTCTACAACGTGCCGCCCGTGGTAGATGCCGGCCCCGATGTCGT
>CAYQYJ010000260.1:0-5834 GCA_964421605.1 uncultured Ardenticatenaceae bacterium
TTGTTCAGCACCAGGGTGGCCAGCGCTTCGCCGTCTACGTCTTCGGCAATGATCACCAGGTTGCGGCGGCCGGTCTGGATCAATTTTTCCAGAATGGGCAGCAAGTCCTGGGCGGAGCTGATTTTCTTGTCGTGGATGAGGATGTAGGCGTCCTCGATAACGGCTTCCATGGTTTCCGCGTCGGTGACGAAGTAGGGGCTGATGTAGCCACGGTCAAACTGCATCCCGTCCACGTATTCGGTTTCAAATTCCAGGCCGCGGGATTCTTCGACGGTGATGACGCCATCTTTGCCGACTTTGTCCATGACTTCGGCGATAAGCTGGCCGATGCTGGTATCCTGGGCGGAGATGGAAGCGACGGAGGCGATTTCCTCTTTGCTGTCAATGGAAACGGCCATGTCGCGGATGCGGCGAGAGAGGGCGGCGGTGCCGGCTTCAATGCCGCGTTTGAGGAGCATGGGGTTGGCGCCCGCGGCGACGTTCTTCAGCCCTTCGTTGACGATGGTTTGCGCCAACACGGTGGCGGTGGTGGTGCCGTCGCCAGCGATGTCGTTGGTCTTGGTGGCGGCTTCTTTGAGGAGCTGCGCGCCCATGTTTTCGTAGGGGTCTTCCAGTTCGATCTCTTTGGCTACGGTGACGCCATCATGGGTGATGGTGGGGGCGCCAAATTTCTTGTCCAGGGCTACGTTACGCCCTTTGGGACCGAGGGTGGTGGCCACGGCGGTGGCCAGGGTGTCTACGCCTATTTTCAGGCGGCGGCGGGCATCTTCAGAAAACGCAAGTTGTTTAGCCATTTGATGTTTCTCCTTTCGTGGGTTACCTGGTTATTGTTCGACAATGGCCAGGATGTCGGATTCTTTGAGAATGAGCAGTTTGTCGCCGTCAACTTTGATTTCTGTGCCGGCATATTTGGCGTACAGGACGACATCGCCAACAGCCACATCCATTTCAATGCGGTCGCCGTCGTCATCGCGACGACCAGGGCCCACGGCCAGAACGGTGCCTTGCTGCGGTTTTTCTTTGGCTGTTTCGGGCAAGACCAGGCCGGATGCGGTGGTCTCTTCTTGTTTGCTCGGTTCGACAACCAGGCGATCCCCAAGGGGTTTGAGTTTCATTGACATAATTTATCTCCTTTGATTATCTTTTGCAGTTGAATTGCTTGTGCAATCTAAACAAGTTTCGGCTCTACCGGGCGCATGATGACGTCGCCCCGGTGGGGCGGTCGCCCCGGCGA
Source organism: uncultured Ardenticatenaceae bacterium (assembly GCA_964421605.1). GTDB lineage: Bacteria > Chloroflexota > Anaerolineae > Promineifilales > Promineifilaceae > JAGVTM01. The sequence goes on from CAYQYJ010000260.1 coordinate 1,235, forward strand.
GCGCTTTGGGAGCCTTCTGCTGTTTCAGATTTTCCGGTGGGCTGACTTTTAGCAGTGTGAACCCGTGACTGCTAATACAGGTTACATTCTAGCAAAAAAAAGGGAGATGTCAAGGGGTTTTTGGCACTCTTGGGGTAGGAGTGCTAAATGTTTTTTTAGGGTTGGTTTAGTTCGGCTTCGTGGCATAGTTCCATGCCGTATTGCGCGTTTTGGTCTTCGGGGGAGACGGCTAGCACTTGCTGGAATAATGACTCGGCCTGGCTGCATTCGCCTCTGGTGTAGTAATAAGCCAGACCAAGCATGTTGAAGTAGATGGCGGTTTCGGGGGATGCGTCTTTATAGCCGCGCACGGCTATTTCCAGATGTGGGATGGCGCCGTTTTCGCCGTCATAGTTGAACTGGCGATAGCGGGCGGCGCCCAGGTGGGCGTGGGCGCGCACCATTTCGGGGTCTAGTTCTACGGCTTTGGCGAAGTTTTCTTCTGCGCGCGGGTATTCGCCAATCAGGAAGTACATATACCCCAACCCGTCGTAGGCATCGGCGTTGTTCGGGGCAACCTGAATGGCGTCTTCAAAGGTGAGGATGGCGGTGGGGATGTTGCTGGTGGCCCAGTAATTGCGCGCCAGGCTGATCAACACGTCTGCCGAATCGGGTACGATGTCCAGGGCAAATTCGTATTGCTCAATAGCCTGATCATAATATCCCTGATATTCCAGGACGGTGGCGTTATGGCGGCGGACAAGGAAGTTGTTGGGATCGAGCGCCAGGGCCGTTTGCATGGCTTCGTTGGCAGAGTCAAATTGTTCGGGCCCCAGACGCACCAGGGACGCAGCCATGATGGCGTACGCCTCGGCGTTGTTGGGATTGAGTTGGGTGGCTACACGCGCCTGGCGCGCCGCCTCCGCCCAGGAGGTGTCGGCATCTACAGCCTGACCGGTATCGCTAAGGCGGTCGCCGTTTGCCAGGTACGCGGCGGCCCAGGCGGCAAAGACGAGGTCGCTGCTCTCATCCATCTCTGCCGCCTGCGCTGCCCAGACCAGAGCGGCGTCGGGTTGGTTGACGGCTACCAGGAGCCGGATCAGGGGGATATAGTATTCGACTTTGCTGTTGTCCAGGCTGATGGCTGCTTCGTAAGATTCAATGGCGAGATCAAATTCCCCATCCCGTTCATAGAGGGCGGCGCGGGCGGCGTGGGTGGGGGCGGAGCGGGTAGGTTCTGGCGTGGGGGCTGGGGTGAACGTTTCGCGCACCTGTTCCGCGTTGGTGATCACAAAGCCGCCAGCCAAAATGAGCAGCATCATCATGAGCACAAAGAGGCAGGAGGGGCCGCGGCGGGAGGGACGGTAATCTTGACGGCGGATAATCATGGAATAGCGTAGTGATTCCTGTTTGGTGGGGCAAGGCAGCGCCTCGCGCCTGTAATGAAACAGCCGACAATAGCTGTCGGCTGGAACGGATTCATCATAGCATTGGCTTGCCTGGGTGTCAAATCTGGCTCATCATCATGAGAGAATGCACAGCGGGATAGGGAAAATGGGCGCTTTGGGCGGGGAGGCTGCAGCCGGCTCTATAGGGTGGTTTGACCCCGCTCACGTGGCAACGCCGGCAGCGATATGTGGATTTTGCCAGCCTGCAGTTTTTGAGAAAAAGTGAAGAATTCCGGTTGGTTTTGCCCGATTGTGATAGAATATGTGTTCGTCTTTTTTCTGTGGCAGTCAGGCTTTTGGCCCAAGCCGTGACTGTTGCCAACAGTAGAGGTAATGGTATGTCACTAGACAAAATTGTCGTCCGTGGCGCCCGCGAACACAATCTGAAGAACGTCAATGTGGAGATTCCACGCGATAAGTTGGTGGTGCTGACCGGTTTGAGCGGTTCGGGCAAGTCTTCATTGGCTTTTGATACTATTTTTGCCGAAGGTCAGCGCCGCTACGTGGAATCCCTGTCGGCGTATGCGCGGCAGTTTTTGGGGCAGATGCAGAAGCCGGACGTGGATCAAATTGACGGGTTAAGTCCGGCGGTGTCTATTGATCAGAAGGGGGTGAGCCACAATCCGCGCTCTACGGTGGGCACGGTGACGGAGATTTATGATTATTTGCGCCTGTTGTTTGCCCGCGTGGGCACGCCGCATTGTCCCCAATGTGGTCGCCCTGTTTTGCCACAGTCGGCAGAGCAGATTGTGGAGCGGGTGCAGAAATTGCCGGCAAACAGCCGCGTCATGGTATTGGCGCCTCTGATAAAAGACCGTAAAGGGCATCACCAGACTGTTTTTGAAGATATTCGCAAAGCGGGTTATGTGCGGGTGCGGGTGGATGGTGAGGTGCGCCAGGTAGATGAAGAAATCGAACTAGACCGTTATAAGAACCACACTATTGAAGCGGTGGTTGACCGGTTGATGATCCGGCATAACGGCGCGGGCGATAGCGAAGAGGAGCAGGCGGCGCGCACGCGCCTGACAGATTCGATTGAGACGGCGCTGCGCCTGGGGGATGGGGTGGTGATCGTCAACGACGTGACGAACCCGGATGAGCCGCGCGATTTTTTGTTTTCGGAGCATTTGTCTTGCGCTTACGATGGCACCAGTATGCCGGCAATTGAGCCGCGCACGTTTAGTTTTAATAGCCCGCATGGCGCCTGCCCGGCCTGCCAGGGGTTGGGTACGACTAAAGCTATTGACCCGGACCTGGTGATGCCCAATAAGGCGTTGACGCTGGAAGAAGGGGCTTTGGTGGGCTGGCCTACCGACGATAAGCAAGGGTATTACTGGCAGCTTTTAAAGGCAACCGCGGAGCATTTTAAGATTCCTACGAACGTGGCTGTGCAGGCGTTGACGGCAGCGCAGCGGCACGTGCTGCTGTACGGCAGCGGCGACGAGATGATTTCAGTGCATTACGTGAACCGGGAGGGGGCTAGACGAGAGTACCGCACGCAGTTTGAGGGGGTGATCCCTAACCTGAACCGGCGGTATCAGGAGTCCACGTCGGATTATGTGCGGGATAAGTTGGAAGAGTTTATGGTGAACTCGCCCTGCCCGGTTTGCGCCGGCACGCGCCTGCAGCCAGTGGCGCGGGCGGTGGAGATCAACAACATCACCATTACGGACGTGACGCAGTGGCAGGTGGCGGAGTCGCTGGCCTGGGTGCGCTGCTTGCAGGATGAGGCAACTTCGCCATTAACGAAGCGGCAGGAAATGATCGCCGCGCCGATTTTGAAGGAGGTGGCGGACAGGTTGCAGTTTTTGATTGACGTGGGATTGGATTATTTGACGTTGCACCGAAATGCCGGCAGCCTGAGCGGCGGCGAAGCGCAGCGCATTCGCCTGGCGACCCAGATTGGCAGCCGTCTCATGGGGGTGTTGTACGTGCTGGATGAACCTAGCATTGGCTTGCACCAGCGAGACAACGCCCGCCTGATCCATACCCTGCAAGGGATGCGCGACCTGGGCAACACCGTCCTGGTGGTGGAACACGATGAAGACACGATGCGCCACGCGGATTGGGTGATTGACCTGGGGCCCGGCGCGGGTATTCACGGCGGGCAAATTGTGGCTGAAGGCACGCCTGACCAGGTGGCGGCGAATCGCCACTCGATCACGGGCGATTATCTGAGCGGGCGCAAAAAGATTCCCTTACCCCGCAAAAGGCGACGAGGGAGCGGCGAATACCTGACGATCAAAGGCATCCGCGAAAACAACCTGAAGAACATTGACGTGCAAATTCCGTTAGGGCAGTTCGTGTGCATCACGGGCGTCAGCGGCAGCGGCAAAAGCTCTTTCCTGATTGAAATCCTGAGCAAGCGGCTGCACCAGCATTTTTACGGTTCTAAGGAACTCCCTGGCAAACATGAAGGCATTGAAGGGTTGGAACATCTGGACAAAGTGATTGAGATTGACCAAAGCCCCATTGGGCGCACGCCCCGCTCTAACCCGGCGACCTATACCAACCTGTTCAACCCTATCCGCGATTTGTTTGCCAGCCTGCCAGAGAGCAAAGTGCGCGGTTACAAGTCAGGTCGTTTTAGTTTTAACGTCAAGGGCGGGCGATGCGAGGCGTGCCAGGGGCAGGGGCAGAACCGGATTGAAATGCAGTTCCTGCCGGACATTTACGTGCCTTGCGATGTGTGTCACGGCAGCCGCTACAATTCGGAAACGCTGCAAGCGCAGTATCGCGGGTTGAATATTGCGCAGGTGTTGGATCTGACGATTGCGGAGGCTGCCGAATTTTTTGGCAATTTTGCGCCGATCCGGCGCAAGCTGAAGACGCTGGAGGACGTGGGACTGGGGTACATTCACCTGGGGCAGCCGGCGCCTACGCTTAGCGGCGGGGAGGCGCAGCGGGTCAAACTCAGCCGCGAACTTTCTAAAATTGCTACGGGGCGCACCATTTACATTCTGGATGAGCCATCTGTTGGGCTGCATTCGCACGACGTCGCTAAACTGATTGTGGCGCTCAATCGGCTGGTAGACAAAGGGAATACGGTGGTGATCATTGAGCACAACATGGACATCATCAAGGTGGCAGACCACCTGATTGACCTGGGCCCAGAGGGCGGGGACCGCGGCGGCAGGATTGTGGCGCAAGGCACGCCAGAAGCAGTCATGAAC
>CAYQYJ010000261.1:0-5826 GCA_964421605.1 uncultured Ardenticatenaceae bacterium
GGGGCGGGGGAGTTTTTAGCTGGCGGCGCTGGCTTCTTTCATGAGGATGACGAATTCATCCCATTCGTCGCCGAGGAAGTGGAGGGTGAGGCCGCCAAGTTCGATGTGGTAGAAGGTTTCGCCTTCTTCGCGGCTGCGCCAGATCATGAAGTTTTCGGTTTGGGCTAAGGTTTCGTCTTTGTCGTGGTTCATGGGTGTCTCCTGGGAAAAAAGTGGTGAGTGGCGAGTGATCAGTGGTCAGAAAGGTGAGGCAGGGGGCGGGAGAAGACAAGCATTTGCAGGTCTTCGCTGAGTTTCCAGCCGGCGGCGGCGAGCCAGGTTTCCATGGCGGGCAGGGCGGGGGGTTTGGCTTCGAGGGTACGTTTGTTCAGGTGGGCGGCAAGCTGGCGCAGGTCGGCGAACAGAATGGGCATATCCGCCTGATTGGGGGCGGCAGCCAGGTTTAGCCAGAGGGTATCTGGTTCTTCGGGGTCGTGGGCGGGGTCTATGATGACCATGCCCAGGTCGCCGCGCCAGGTGTAGACTCTGCCGGCAGCGAGCAGTTTGGGTAGGGCGGGCAGCAGGGAAAACCATTGCCAGCCGTCTTCGTACAACCCTGCCGTTATGGGCTGCACTGCCGGTTGGGACAGCCAGGCGGCAGCGGCGGCGCAATGGGCCGGGAGGGCAGGTTGGAATCGATCGGGCGTGATTGCCGGCAGGGGCACAGCGGCGGCAGGGGCTTCCGCCAGCAAGTAGCGGGCCGTCAATGTGAAGCCGGTGGAAGCTGCCAGGTGGTGGGTAGCCAGGTTGGTGGAGGCGGTGGCAAAGCGCAGCACGCCGGAAGCGATTTCGGCAGCCAGGTCTACGGCGTAGTTGTGCAGGGCGCGGGCAATGCCCTGCCCGCGGAAGTCGGGGTGAACGCGCAGACCTTCCAGCCACCACTCGCCTTCTGCCAGGCAGGTGAGTTTGCCAAAGCCAGCCAGGCGGTCAGCGACAAAGAGTAGATAAAAGCGGCCCAGGGGATCGGCTACCCAATCGGCAAAGGTATCAGGTACGTAGTCGTCTCCTTCCCAGATGTGGGCTGACAGGGCGCGCACGACGGCTTCATCTTCCAGACGGGCCAGACGAATGGACCACTCACTCATCCCTGTTCACCTGTGGCGCCGGGCGTGGCGGCCTCGCGGGGGGCAGGCGGCGCAGTCTCCGGCGCTCGCCGGGACCTGGATAAGCGGATTCCGGAACGCTTGCGCTGGGCGGGTTCGGAGAGAGGGAAGGGGGGGATATCGGAAAGTTTGCGGAAGGTATAGAGGAGAAGCAGGCGCAAGGTGGCGAGAAGGGGGGCGGCGAGCAGGATGCCCAGGATGCCGGCAACATTGGCGCCAGCGACGGCTCCCAGAAAGACGACAAAGGGATGCAGGTTGAGGCTGCGGCCAATGATGCGGGGGACCAGGACGATGTTTTCTACTTGTTGGATGAGGATGTAGATGCCCAGGACAATGCCGGCATAGAGCAGAGGCGACATGTTGGCGCCGAGCCAACTGGATTGGCTTTGGAAGAGGGCAACCAGGACGGCGGGAATGGCAGCCAGGGCGGGGCCGAGGTTGGGGATAAATTCGGCAATGCCGGCAATGAGGGCCAGCACCAGGGCATTGGGCAGCCCCACAATGAGCGCCAGGATAAAGGTGGCTGTGCCAATTACCAGGCAAAGGAGCAACTGCCCGCGCAAAAACGCATTCCAGGTCTGGCTGACTTCGCCCCCTAAGCGGTAGACATCTCCTTGATAGGGGCCAGGGATGAGGTGGACTACGGAATCAAAAAGCTGCCGGAAATCTTTGACCATGTAGAAGGATAGCACCAGGATGATGATGATCCAGGCAATGGTGGATAACGTTGCGCCGGCAACATCCCCCAAGAAATTCACGGACTCGCGCCCGATTGACTGGGCAATTTGCACCACGTTGTCGGCGAGATTGGCGTAAACTTGATCCAGAATGGGGTATTGGTCCAGGGGGACGGTGAAGCCGGCAATGTTGAGAGGACGGCTGAGAAAGTCGCCAATGCCTTGCAGATAGTCGGGGGTGCGTTCAATCAAGGTGTTGGCTTCGTTGACGATGGAGGGAATGGTGGTGATGGGAATCGCCACGAGAATCGCCAGGATGAGCAGATAGACGATGACGATGGACAGCGTGCGCGCCAGGCGGGTGCGCTGGTGCAGCAGATTGACTATGGGGAGTACGACGTAGGCGACGACCACAGCCATGATGACGGGAATCAGGACGCCGCGAAACTGATAGAAGAAGAGGAGCAGGGCGATGAGCAAGCCTGATACGACGGCGCGCTTGGTGCGAATGCTCCAGCCGGGGGAGGGAGGGAATGCGCCCGGGTCTGCCAGCATTTCTGCTGTGGGCGGGGTGAGTTCCTGGTTTTCAGTTTCCATTTTTATTATTCACCGCAAAGAGCGCAAGGCGCGTAAAGGTATGGTATAGCACGGATTGTGACCACATTATACCAAAGCTGCGGGCGGTTGTGTGTAGGGAATTGGGGGAAAAATGAGAAGCGGGGGAGGTGGGGTAGCAGTGCACTTAATGGTGGTGGGTGTCAGCCCCGCCGTAGGCGGGGCTGACACCCATTTTTATGGGCAAATTTGGGCGCAGACGCGCCCAAATTTGCCCAAAGCCGATGCGTTTTTGCCCGTTTTGTAGAGCTGAAATTTAGTTACGACGGTCGCCGCCGCGTTGCGGGGGGCGGCCACCGCCGCCGCGACTGCCACGGTCACTGCGCCCGCCGCGATCACCGCCGCTGCGGCCACCACGGCTGCCGCCGCCGTTGGGGCGTTTGCCGCCGCCGGGCATGTCGCGGTCGCGGGCTTCTTCCAGGCTCCAGCCTTCCAGGACAGCCTGGCGGGACAGCCGGACTTTGCCGGAGCTTTCGTCCACATCTGTGACCATGACCATCACTTCGTCGCCTAACTTGACGGCGTCTTCTACTCGTTCCAGGCGCTGCGAAGCCAACTGCGAGATATGTACCATGCCGTCTGTGCCGGGGAGTAGTTCCACAAAGGCGCCGAAGCTTTCAATGCGGACTACTTTGCCGGTGTAGATCTGGCCCAGTTCTGGGCCGCGGGTCAGGTTGTTGATGTAGTCAATGGCTTCGTTCGTCTTGACGCCATCAACGCCGGCAATGTAAATGGTGCCATCATCTTGAATGTCAATGGAGACGTCGTAGTTCTCTTCCAGGCTGCGGATAGTGGCGCCGCCTTTGCCGATGACGGCCCCGATTTTGCTGGGGTCAATTTTGATGCTTTCCATGCGGGGGGACCACTTGCTGAGTTCCGGTCGTGGTTCAGCCAGGGTAGCCGCCATGGATTCCAGGATGATCATGCGTCCCTGTCGCGCCTGTTCCAGCGCTTCCGCCATCATTTCGGTGGAGATGCCGGTGATTTTGATGTCCATTTGCAGGGCAGTGACGCCGGTGGAAGTGCCGGCAACTTTGAAGTCCATGTCTCCCAGGTGATCTTCGACCCCCTGGATGTCGGTCAAAATGGCGTACTTCTTGCCGTCTGTCACCAGACCCATAGCCACGCCGGCTACGGCCTGTTTAATGGGCACGCCGCAGTCCATCAGCGCCAGACTGGTGGCGCAGATGCTGGCCTGGCTGGTGCTGCCATTGGAGGACAACACTTCGGAAACGACGCGAATGGTGTACGGGAAGGATTCTTCCGCGGGGATGACGGGTTCCAGGGCGGTTTGGGCCAGGGCGCCGTGCCCGATTTCGCGGCGTTTGGGACCGCGCAGGGGCCAGGTTTCACCGGTGGAGAAGGGAGGGAAGTTATAGTGGTGGATGAAGCGGCGGCTTTCTTCGGGATATAGCCCGTCCAGCTTTTGCGCTTCGCGGGGCGTGCCCAACGCGACCAGCGCCAGCACCTGGGTTTCGCCGCGCTTGAACAAGCCGGAGCCGTGGGCGCGCGGGCTTATGCCCACGTCAGAAGAGAGCGGGCGGATGTCCGTGTAGCCGCGCCCATCGGGGCGAATGCCTTCATATAAGACGCGGTCGCGCACGGCGTGTTTGAGTTCGTCGGCAATGACGCCGCGAATGATGCGCGGGTCCAGGGTGCTGTCTTCTTCCAGGAAGCTGTTGACGGTGTCCTCGCGGATTTCGTCCATCTCTTCATTGCGCTCGTGCCGATCCTCGTACTCACGCACCAGGTCGCGCACGCGACTGCCCAGGCGATCCGCCACCGCCTGCGCCAGTTCCGGGTCGGTGTTGTCGGTGATGGGCGTCGCTTTGGGTTTGCCTACGGCGGCTTGCATTTCTAACTGCACATCAATCAGCGGCTGCAAAGCGGCGTGACCAAAGTTGAGCGCCTCGATCAAGAGGGCTTCGGTCACTTCTTCCGCGCCTGCTTCGACCATGATGATGGCGTCGCGCGTGCCAGCCAGGCGCAGGTCCAGGGTGCTGGCAGCCATTTCTTGAATGGTGGGGTTGGCCACGAACTGTCCATCAATATAGCCGACGCGGACTGCGCCAATGGGCCCATGCCAGGGGATGTCGGAAATGGTGAGGGCCATGCTGGCGGCGTTTACGGACATGATGTCCAGGTGGTGCACGCTATCCGAGGAGAGGGTGGTGACGATTACCTGGACTTCGTTGCGCATGTTCTTGGGGAACAGGGGGCGCAGCGGGCGGTCGGTGAGGCGGGACGTCAAGATGGCTTCGGTGGTGGGCCGTCCTTCACGACGGAAGAAGCTGCCGGGGATTCTGCCGGCAGCGTACATTTTTTCTTCAAAGTCAACGGAAAGGGGGAAGAAGTCCAACCCTTCGCGGGCGAAGCGGGACATGGTGGCGGTAGCCAGGACCATGGAGTCGCCCATGCGCAGGGTAATGGCGCCGCCGGCCTGGGGGGCCAGACGCCCGGTGGCGACGATGATGTCGTGGGCGCCAACCCGTGTGGAAAAAGTTTTATCTACGGACATATTGTTCTAAACCTCCAGGTTTATGGTGTAACCCGTTGGACTGCCGGCGTCCGGCGCGAGGCGCGCTCTGTGCGGCGTATGAAACGCAACAAACACAAGCCCGGCAGGGGTTGTGAATGGATCGGGTTACGTATGGGTTTGGGGCTGAGAACGTTTAGGGATTGGGGATTGGCTCGTACGAACTGTGTCGCCTGGTACGGGACAATACCCAACTCCTAAATCCTGGTTCCAGCCGCAAACATTTAGTTGAGAGGATTAGAGCGGCAGGGAGGCGTTAGCCGGCTGCCGCTGCTAGATTCTCTCATCAGTTGTTAATTAAGTAATGCGCCAATGAAGGGCAAAGGCGTGTTGGAGCGGCGCAGTACGCGCTTTCGGGGCGCAAGCTACCTTTAGCGGCGCAGATTCAGTTGACTGAGGATGGTCTGGTACCGCTCTGGGTGGTTGTTGCGCAGGTAAGCCAGCAGGCGGCGGCGTTTGCCGACGAGCATGAGCAGTCCCCGGCGGGAGCTTTCGTCGTGACGATGCAGACGTAAATGTTCTTGTAGCTGGCGAATGCGCGCGTCCAGGAAGGCGATTTGCACTTCTGCGGAACCAGAATCGCTTTCGTGTTGACCGAATCTGGCAATCAGTTCGGCTTTTTCCGTCTGTGTTAACATTTTAATCCTCCGGTATGATAGTTAGCCCAGTTAGCCGTCGTGCCGAATGAACGTCGCACTACCGAGCCAACAGGGGATTATACGTGGGGTGGGCGGGTTTGCCAAGCAGGGGGAAGGAATAACCGAGGAATAATTAATTGGTGAATGGTGGGGGAGGCGGGCAGGTTGAGGTTTAAGAAAATAGTTCGGTAAACGGTGTAGAGACCCCCATCCCCCAA
>CAYQYJ010000262.1:0-5801 GCA_964421605.1 uncultured Ardenticatenaceae bacterium
GGCGGCAAATCCAGCGTAACTGTGTGCACGCCATGGTTCAGCAGCGTGTTAGAGATTACGTGCTCGGCAGGGTCAAACGCGCCATTGCGGTTTCCATCCATCCAGGCATTCAGGTAACCGCGACCGTGGGCGACCACCTCAACGACGCCGCCGTTGGCGCCGTCTCGCCAGACGCCTGTGGGCAGAACGCCATCTTCATCCCCCGGCCCTGGCAAATCATCGCCAGAAGCTGTCTCGGAAGGCGCGCCATCATCTTCGGCGTCAATACGGCTGCCCAGGTAAACACTGCCCAAGACGTGACCCGCGCCGTTCTGCGCCCGCGTTGTCATCTGAAAGCTGTCAGGCAGGTCGCCGTAATCCACCGTGGACGACGCCAAAACGGGCAGTTCCAATCGCACCAACTCCTGATTGGCCACGCTGCGCCCGCTGAGGGTCACAGTGATTTGGGAGCCGCCGCTGTCAATCACGGAGATAAAGCCAAACTGTCCGCTGCCCGGAAACATGCCTTCGCTGTAGGGCCCGCCCAGCAGTTCGCCAGGTTGTTCCAACGACCCCACATTCATCACGGGAAAGCCTACGCCGCCATCGCTGGCATACCGGTTGTTACGCCCATCGTCAATGGCTAACATATGGGCGTGGCCCGTGAGGAGAATCAGTCCACGAATGTCGTTGCCGGCAATAAAATTGGCAATTTCGGCTCGTTCGCGGCGAAAACCGTACCAGGTGTCGTTCGTGACGCCGCTGTCATCAATCCAGGGCACGCTGCTGGCCCAAATGATAACTGGATAGCGATCCTTAGCCGCCAGCAGTTGTTGGAAAAACCATTGCTTCTGCGTCTGGCCCATCATGCTTTTGAGATCGTCATCGGGGTCCGTGTTGGGATCTCGCTCTGAACGCAAATCGGTGAGAATAAAGCGGACGCGCCCCACGGTAAATGCCTGGTAGATGGGCACGTCGCCGCTGCCGGCAGGCAGCCCATAGTGGGGCACGTATTCCTGGTATACCTGACGCGCCGCCTGCCGTCCGGGCGCGGTGCGATCGCCGGCAATGACGCCATAGTCGGCGTCATCCCAAACGTAAACGATGGGTGTGTGGTTGTACAGAGCAGCCTGAACGGGAGAGATCAGTAAATTGTTATAGGCGCTACGAAAGAGATCGGGATCGTTGACATTGACCAGATTGCGATACATATCGCCTAAAACCAGGAAAAAGCGGGGCCCGCGGCTACCAATGGTGGTGAAGACTTGATTGTTAAAACCGCTGTCTACACAGCAGCCGGCGGCAAAAGAGAAGCTAAAGGGAACGGCGCTGAGGGTGCGAAACTGGCCTGGGTGGGCGCTGTCGCGCACGCCCTGGCACTCTACCGTGTAGTAATAGAGTGTGTCGGGCTGCAAACCGCTCATCTGATAACGAAGGACGCGGTTGTTAATGGCGGTGTTGGCAATCTGGCTGGGAGAATAGATAGGATTGCTGTAGTCGGGGTTGGCGCTAAGCACAACGCGCACGTCGCAGCCATCCGCCATGAGACGGGTGACAAGGGTAACGCTGCTGCTGCCGATGGCCCCGCTCCAGGTAAACTCGGTCAGGGGAGCATCTTGGAGGGCGGACTGGGACAATGCCGGCAGCGCCGCCGCCAACACCGCCAACGGCAGCAGCAGACTCCCCAAACCAAACAGAATGCGCCTGACCATTATCCTGCCTGAGCCTGGCTGTAGTACGCCAGGAAACGAATCGAGGTGTCAATCCCGCGGAAGAAGTTGGGCAAATAGAAACGCTCATTAGGGGAATGGATACGGTCGTCGTGTAAGCCAAAGCCCATCAGGACCGTTTCCACGCCTAAATAAGTCTGGAACTGGCCTACCACGGGAATAGAACCCCCTTCCCGCATAAAGATTGGTTCGCGCCCAAATACATCTCGATAGGAAGCAATAGCCGCCTGCATTGCCGGCATTTTCCAATCGGTGATGCTGGCTGGCCCGCCCTCATACGATAGACTGACTTTGACAGTTGGGGGGGCAATCTGCTGCACATATTGGCGGAAAAGCTCGCCGATTTCCTGCGGGTCCTGGTCGGGCACTAAACGCATGGAAATTTTAGCGTGCGCTTTTGCCGGCAGCACTGTCTTCCGTCCAGGCTGCATGTAACCGCCGACAATGCCATGCACATCCAGCGTGGGGCGCGCGCCCATGCGCTCGACTGCCGTATATCCCGACTCGCCCCAAATGTGCGGCGCGCCCGTCTCCGCCAGAATACCTGACTCGGTTAGCGGCAACTGCGCCAACATCTGCCGCTCTTCAGCCGATAGCGATCGCACCTTGTCATAGAAGCCAGGAATCAAGATATTACCTTCCATATCCTTCAAACGGGCAATGATGTGCGCCAGGACATTAAAAGGGTTGTCAATTACGCCGCCGAACGTGCCTGAATGCAAGTCGTGGGCGGGCCCTGTAATATCCATCAGGACGTAACACAAGCCGCGCAACCCGTAAACGATAGCCGGCTGGTCTTTACCCAATATGGCTGTATCCGAAACCAGGGCCACGTCGGCTGCCAACAGGTCGGTGTGCTCTGGAATAAAAGCCGCCAGACTGGGCCCGCCAATTTCTTCTTCGCCTTCTACAATAAACTTGACGTTGACGGGCAGCCGTCCGGCCTGGGCCAGATACGCCTCAATGGCTTTAACGTGAACATACGTTTGCCCCTTGTCGTCGCTCGCGCCACGGGCGTACAGGTAATCGCCGCGCTGCGTTGGCGTGAAGGGGGGCGTCTCCCACTCCTCCAGGGGATCGGGCGGCTGGACGTCGTAATGACCGTAGATCAGCACCGTGGGCGAGCCTTCGGCGGCGTGCAGCCAATCGCCGTAGATCAGCGGGTTCCGCGGCGTGTCAATCAACCGCACGTTCTCCAGGCCAGCGCGGCGCATAGCGTCCGCCAGCCACTCCGCTGCGGCGCGCGTGTCGCCGTCATGGTCGCGCTGCGTGCTGATGCTGGGAATGCGCAAAAACTCGTGCAGCTCAGCCAGGGAGTCCTGGTGATGGGCGTGGGCATAGGTCAGAATAGGGGATAAATCAAGAGAGTTGCTCATGGGGTAATTTTCCTTCTCTACGTCGCTCTTTTTTGAGGTATAATCGCTCGGTTTGTAACCATTCACCCCCGCTCCCCTTCGGTAAACTCAGGGCAAGCTCTGAGCCTGTCGAAGGGAACCGGTTTCGACAGGCTCAACCTACGGGGGGAGTAAATGGTTACAACCGGGGTGACGGTCTGTACTGACCGGACGTAACGCATCCCCGATTATACTCAATTTTCGGGAAATAATGACGCAAGACGAACAAACCTCCATCCCCAGCGACTCCCTGACAGCCAGCGCCCTGTTGGAGAGCATTTTGTTTGTAGCCAGCGGCCCAGCCAGCGTGGCCCGCCTTGCCAGCGCCCTGGAAATCAGCGCGGCAGCGACACGCACGCTGCTACGCGACCTGGAAGGCGTTTATCAGCAGCGAGGACTGCGGTTGCAATGGAGCAGCGACGATGTGCAATTGACTACCGCGCCGGAAGCCAGCAGCGTGGTAGAGCGGTTTCTGGGGTTGGAAGCGACATCGCGTTTGAGCCAGGCGGCGCTGGAAGTCCTGGCAATTGTGGCTTATATGCAGCCAGCGACGCGCCCGCAAATAGACCAGATTCGCGGCGTGAACTCCGACGGCGCGCTGCGTACGTTGTTGAGTAAAGGTCTCATTGAAGAAGTGGGCCGCCAGGAAACGCCCGGCCGCCCCATTTTGTATGGGACGACGTTGACCTTTATGCAGCATTTTGGCCTGGGCTCATTGGTGGAACTCCCGCCGATCCGCGACGAAGAAGAGTAACTATCGCAAGGCAAACAGCATGGAAGAAAGATTACAGAAACTCATGGCGCAGGCAGGTTTAGGTTCGCGCCGCCATAATGAAGAGTTAATCCGCGCCGGCAGAGTGCGGATCAATGACCGCGTAGCCCGTTTGGGAGAAAAAGCAGACCCGGAAAGGGATAAGATAGAAGTAGATGGACAACCGTTGCATCTGGAAAAGTCCATCTATATTATGTTGAATAAACCACGCAATGTCCTTTCCTCAACGGAGGATGAATTAGACGAGGGCCGCCAGACCGTGCGCGATCTGGTTGATCTACCCGGACATCTGTATCCCGTAGGCCGCCTGGATCGCAACAGCACGGGCCTTATCCTGCTGACCAACGATGGTCACCTGGCTAACCGTCTCACGCATCCCCGCTATGAACACCCCAAGACGTATCGGGTACAGGTAGAAGGGAAACTCGATGAAGGCGTGCTGGCGCAGTGGCGGCAGGGGGTGATGTTAGACGGCAAAGCGACCGCTCCCGCCCACATCAAAGTGCTAAAGCAAGACGCAAATGGGGCGACGCTGCGCCTGGTCATGTATGAGGGACGCAAGCGCCAGATCCGACGGGTGGCAGAACTGCTAGGATTAAGCGTGCGCGTGCTGCACCGTACAGCGATAGGTCCCCTGCAATTGGGCGACCTGAAACCAGGCGAATGGCGACGTTTGACAGCGGGTGAAATCGCCGATCTGCGCCGCGAGGTGCGGCGACAGGAAAAGCAGCTACAGCGCAGCGCGCCGCGCGGGCGCAAGCCAGGTTCGCAGCAACGGGCAACGGGAAAGCGTTCCTAAGGAGTTGCCCAGGCGTGAGGCGCACCGCGATAGATGGAAGTCGGGCAGGGATGCCCAACTTACACGTTATCGAAGGAGAAGCGATTGACCACAAACGATCCCCCGCAGGTGATAGCGATTGACGGCCCAGCGGCATCGGGCAAAACGACAGTTGGACGACTGTTGGCTGAAACGCTGGGTTTTTTGTTGTTAGATACAGGCTCAATGTACCGGGCCGTCACACTGGCTGCGCTGCAGCAGCAGGTAGACATCAACCGGGAAGCGGCGGTGGTGGCTCTGGCGCAGCAAGTGGTGATTGAGATATTGCCGGCATTCCCCCACCAGGACGGGCGACTGTGTACCGTTTTGCTCGATGGCCTGGACGTCACCTGGGCGCTGCGCACGGCTGACGTAGACGCACACGTTTCTCAGGTGGCGGCATACAAAGAAGTGCGGGAAGAGTTGGTCAAGCAGCAGCGGCGGCTGGCAGCCAAGGGCAAAGTTGTCATGGTTGGGCGGGACATCGGCACCGTTGTCGTACCCGATGCGACGCTGAAATTATACGTGACCGCTTCTATCGAAGAGCGGGCGCGCCGCCGCTGGCAAGAACGGCAGCAGCGCAACAGCCAGGAAAGCTACGCCGCGGTGCTGGCAGATATGAAGCGGCGCGACGAAATTGACAGCAACCGCCAGTATTCGCCGCTGCGCGCCGCCGACGACGCTATTACGCTAGACACCACTACCCATTCACCCGAAACGGTAGTACAAGAAATCCTGGGTTTATGTTACGATAAGCGGCATACGGCGGGGGAGTAGCGTCTCGGCGCCTCACAAGACAGGAAATTGATGACCCTCTATTCAGAAGTAGACTGGACCACACACCTGGGAGGAACTATTGTCAAGATTGCGTCCCATTCGCTGGCGGCGCAGATTGGCTTGCAAGCTGGCGACGAACTGCTGGCTATCAATGACCACCCGGTGCAAGATGTCATTGACGTACAGTTTTACAGCGCCGACGAAGAACTGGAGCTACTCGTCCGCCGCGGGGATGCGTATTTGCTATTTGAGGCGGAGCGAGCATACGGGCAGGCATTGGGCGTGGAATTCGCCCACCCCACCTTCGACGTAGATATTCGCCGTTGCAACAA